>DATMCA010001835.1:0-4535 GCA_035559015.1 Umezawaea sp.
CCGGTACGCGGACTACTCGGTGTGGCACCGCGAGCTGGTCGAGCGGCAGGTGGAAGGCGACCTCGACGTGGTCGTGCTGGACGCCGCCGTGGCCGCGCTGGTCGACCGGCACGAGTCCCTCCGCACGACGTTGCACGCCGACGCCGAAGGCCTTGTGGTGCAACGGATCGGCACCGCCGAATGGGGCGGTCTGACGGTGCTGGACGTGGGCGGGGCCGAGCTGCCCGCGCTCGTCGACCAGGCCGTTCGGCAGCCGTTCGACCTCGGTACCGGGCCGGTGCTGCGGGTGACCGTGTGGCGCCTCGCGCCGGATCGGCACGTGGTGCTGTTCGTGGCGCACCACATCGCGATCGACGAGTGGTCCTCGGACATCTTCGAGCGGGAGCTGTGGGCGTTGTACCGGGCCGGTGGCGATCCGGCTCGTGCCGGGCTGGCGCCGCTGGACGTCCGGTACGCGGACTACTCGGTGTGGCACCGCGACCTGGTCGAGCGGCAGTCGGAGGACGACCTCGCGCACTGGCGCCGCACCCTCGAAGGCGCGCCGCCGCCCTGGCCGCACACCCTCGGGCGGAAGGGCGGGGCGGCGGGAGCGTCGCACACCGTCCCGGCCGAGTCGCTGGTCGGGCTCGACCGGGTCCGGGCGGGGGTCGGGGCCACCGACTTCATGCTCTACCTGGCCGTGTACTTCCTGCTGCTCGCCCGGCGTTCGGGCGAGCGCGACATCACCGTGGGCGTGCCGGTGTCCGGCCGCGCGCACGCCGATCTCGCGCCGTTGGTGGGCTTCTTCGTGAACACGGTGGCGCTGCGCGTGGTCGTCCACCCCGAGGACGACTTCCCGACGCACCTGGAACGGGTGCGCGCGGCGGTGCTGGAGGCGTTCGCGCACCAGGAAGCACCGTTCGAGCAGGTGGTCCGGGCGGTGGCGCCGGATCGCGCGGAGAGCGCGAACCCGTTGTTCCACACCATGTTCTCCTTCACCACGAGCACCGGTTCCCCCGACCGGTCGACCGACCACGCGCCCGGCGGCCTGGTCCTCCGCGACCTGCCGATCGAGGGCAGCGGCAACCGGTTCGAACTGGCCCTCGGCGCGACGCGCACGGACGAGGGCCTGAACCTGACGCTCCAGCTCGACACCGCCCTGTTCGAGGCCGAGGAGGCCGGGGAACTGGTGTCCTCGTTCGCCGACCTGCTGCGCGAGGTCGGCGGATCGCCGCGGTGCGCGGTGGCCGAGTTCCTGCGTGCGAACGACGACGAACTGGTCCGCCTGGCCGGGTGGACCGGCGACCCGACTCCAGCCGCCTGCACCACGCCCGTCCACGAGTTGTTCCGCGAGCGGGTGGGGCTGTGGCCGGACGTGGTCGCGGTGGAGTCGGGTGACGAGCGGCTGAGCTTCGCGGAGCTGGACTCGCGGAGCGAGGTCTTGGCGCGACGGCTGGTGGCGGCGGGTGTTCGGCGTGGGGACGTGGTGGGCCTGCACCTGCGGCCCGGTGTGGTGGCGGTCGTCGCGGTGTGGGCGGTGTGGAGGGCGGGTGGCGCTTTCCTGCCGCTGGACCCGGAACTGCCCGAGGTGCGGCTGGAGGTGATGGCGCGGGACGCGGCTCCGGCCGTGGTCGTGTCGCTCGACCCGACGACCGTGCCCGGCTCGTGGCCGACGCTGCCCCCGGACTCGGACGCCGACGTTCCCGAGGTGGACCTTCCCCGCGTGGGCGCTCGGGACCTGGCGTACGTGATGTTCACCTCGGGCTCGACCGGTCGGCCCAAGGGCGTGATGGTCGACCACGGCAACCTGGCCACCTACGCGGAAGTCCTGCTGCTGCCCCGGATGCGGCGGGCCGGGATCGCGGTCGGGCAGCAGGCCCGTGTGGTGACCGGGACGTCGGCGTTCATCTCCGACTTCTTCCTGACCCAGGTCCTGCCCCTGCTGGACGGTCACCGGCTGCTGGTGGTGTCCGGTGTGGAGGGACGGGATCCGCGGCACCTGGTCGAGTTGGCACAGGACTCCTCACGGGCGGTCGACGTCATCGACGTGGCGACCTCGCAGGTGCAGGTGATGGTGGAGGCCGGGTTGCTGGACGCCCCGCATCCTCCGAAGCTGATCACGTTCGGTGGTGAAGCGTGCCCGCCGGACCTGTGGCGGGCGTTCCGCGAGCACCCGGACGTCGTCGGGCACAACCAGTACGGACCTGCCGAAACCACGGTGGACGTGGCCTTCGCGGACGCCGACGCGCACGAGTCGCCGGTGATCGGGCGGCCGTACGGCAACGCGCGGGTGCACCTGGTGGACGAGCACCTGCAGCAGGTGCCGCCGGGGTCGGTGGGCGAGATCGTGATCGGCGGCCCCGGCGTGGGTCGCGGGTACGTGCGACGACCCGGTGCGACAGCGGCCGTGTTCGTGCCGGACCCGTGGGGTGAGCCGGGGAGCCGTCTGTACCGGACCGGTGACCTGGGTCGTTTCACGGTCGACGGGCAGATCGAGTTCCTGGGGCGCAACGACCACCAGGTCAAGATCCAGGGGCAGCGGGTGGAACCCGAGGAGGTCGAGGCGGTGCTGCGCGCCCATCCCGCGATCGAGGCCGCGGCGGTCTCCGCCCACCGCGCCGGTGGACGGTTGAGGTTGGTCGCCCACCTGGTCGTGGCGAAGGGATCCGTCCTCGACCGGGACCAGGTCCGCGAGCACCTGGTGGGCCAACTGCCCGCGGCGGCGGTGCCGTCGGTGCTGGCGCGGGTGGACGCGTTGCCGATGACGGTCGGCGGCAAGCTCGACCGCCTGGCGTTGACCGCGCCGGACGAGGTCGACACGGCAGACGTGGTCGCGCCCCGGACGGTGACCGAGGAGCGGATCGCCGCCGCGTGGCAGGCGGTGCTCGGTGATGTCCGCGTCGGTGTGCACGAGGACTTCTTCGCCGTGGGCGGGCATTCGCTGCTCGCCGTCCGGCTGGCCATGCGGGTCAGGGCGGAGCTGGGTGTGGACCTGGCGCTGCACGAGGTATTCGCGCACCCGACCATCGCGGGTCAGGCCGACTTGATCGACCGCAGTGCCGCGACGGGTCCGGTCGCCGGGATTCCACGGGTGGACCGCGGCGAGGGCGGGGACCTGATCGCCTCGCACGCCCAGGAGCGGCAGTGGTTCCTGTGGCAGCTCGCCCCGGAAAGCTCGACCTACCACGTCCCGTGGGGCTACGACGTGCGTGGCGACCTCGACGTGGCGGCCGTGCGTGCGGCGGTGCAGGCGTTGGTCGAGCGCCACGAGTCCTTCCGCACCACGCTGCACGTGGACGACGAAGGCCAGGTGGTGCACCGTGTCGCCGCAGCGTGGAGCGGTGGTGTGACCGTCCGCGAGGCCGTCGAAGCCGAGTTGCCGGGGTTCGTGGGTGAGGAGGTCGAGCGGCCGTTCGACCTCGGCGCCGGACCGGTGTTGCGGGTGACGGTGTGGCGTACCGCGCCGGACCGGCACGTGGTCCTGTTCGTGGCGCACCACGTCGTGGTCGACGAGTGGTCGCTGGACGTCGTCGAGGCGGAGTTCTGGGCGCTGTACCGGTCGGGCGGTGACGTCGCGGCCGCCGGACTGGCCCCGCCGGCCATCACCTACGCCGACTACGCCGTCTGGCACCGGGAGCTGGTGGAGGGCCGGGCGGACGAAGACCTCGCCTACTGGCGGCAGGCCCTCGACGGCACGTCGTCCTCCTGGCCGCATCCGTTGGGGGAGAACGCTGTTCCCTCGGCCGGAGAACTCACCCGTACCGTTCCGGCCGAGGCGTTGACCGGGCTGGACCGGGTCCGCGCGGAGGTCGGGGCGACCGACTTCATGGTCTACCTGGCCGTGTACTTCCTGCTGCTTGCCCGCCAGTCGGGTGAGCGCGAGTTCACCGTGGGTGTGCCGGTGTCCGGGCGGACGCACGCCGACCTGGCGCCGCTGGTGGGTTTCTTCGTGAACACCCTGGCGTTGCGGGTGGTCGTGCACCCCGAGGACGACTTCGCCGCGCACCTGGAACGGGTGCGCGAGGTGGTGCTGGGGGCGTTCGCCCACCAGGAGGCGCCGTTCGAGCAGGTGGTTCGGGCGGTGGCGCCGGATCGTGCCGAGGGCGCGAACCCGCTGTTCCGCACCATGTTCTCCTTCACCGACGGCGGTCACCACGCCGACCGCCCGGCCCCTGACGGCCTGACCGTGGGTGAACTGCCGCTCGGCGGCGGGAACGACCGGTTCGACCTGTCCCTCTCCACGACCCGCACGGCCGCCGGACTGCACCTGACCCTGGAGTACGGCGGCGAGTACTTCGCGGCACCGGCCGCGGAGGACCTGGTGACGGCGTTCACCGATCTGCTGCACGCGGTGGCGGGGTCTCCGCGCACGACCGTGGCCGACCTCCTGCGCGCGAGCCGGCGGGACCGGGAACTCCTGGCCGCGTGGACCGGGCAGGCCGTCGCGGCGGTGGAACACCCCGTCGTGCACGAGTCGCTGCGCGAGCGGGTGGGGCTGTGGCCGGACGCGGTCGCGGTGGAGTCGGGTGACGAGCGGCTGAGCTTCGCGGAGCTGG
>DATMCA010001836.1:0-3249 GCA_035559015.1 Umezawaea sp.
GGTTGGGGTTGGGTGGGGTTGAGGTGATGCCTCGGGGGGATTTGGCCGGGGTGCTTCGGGCTGTGGTGGGGTGAGGTTTTCGGGGCTGGGTTGGGTTGGGGAGGTTGCGGGCTTGTTTGAGGTGGGACTCCATTACCCCCGCTCGCGCGATTGTCTCCATCACCGATCCTGGTTTGTCAAGGCGGGAAAGATGCCTTGACAAACCAGGATCGGTGAGGAGGGCGCTTCGGATCGGGGGCGGGGAGGGTGTGTTCGGGAGTCGAGCGGGTGGAGAGCTTTCGCTGGGGCGGTGGTGGGCTGAGTGCTGGCCGCTTGAGCGGTGGTGGGCTGGGTTGGGTGCTCGTGCTTTCGTTTGAGTTGCCTAGTTCTGTCGCCGCCGACTCTTGCCGCTAGCGCTATCCGTTGTTCCAGCAACGATTTCCTCGTTCTGCTCCCAAGTTCCGGCCACTGGCTTGGCACTCCGGCCGTTGCCTCTGATGCTTGTTCAGCCGCTTGCTTTGTCGCTGCTCTTTCCTGCTTTGCGCATGAAGAAACGGCGTGCGCATCGGGGGTGCGCACGCCGTTGGTTTCGGGTGGGTCAGGTGGTGGCGGTGGTGACCAGTGCGTCGCCGCTGCCGGTCCTGCCGGTCACGACGAGACTTGGTTGTTCTGCCGGCGGTTGGTTTGAGACGTCCAGCTCGCTTCGGGCCTTGCCGGAGCGGGAGGAGACGTCGATCTGGGCGTGCACGCCCGCGCGGATGCCGATGCGGATCTCGCCCGAGCCGGTGGCCAGGGTGATGCGGCCGGTGGCGGCGTCGGCGATCGTGACGTCGCCGCTGCCGGTGCGGATCTGCACGTCGTGCTGGACCGCGCCCAGCCACACGTCGCCCGTGCCGGTGTAGAGGATCGTGTTGCCGCCGATGGAGGAGACCTCCACGTCGCCGCTGCCGGTCTTGGCCCGCAGGCCCGCCAGCATCGGGCCGAGGCGCAGGTCGCCGGAGCCGGAGTTGACCTCCGCCGCGGCGTCGGCGCGGTCGGCGGTGATGTCGCCGGTGCCGGTGGTGACGTCGAGCCTGCCCGCGGAACCGGTGACGGACACGTTGGCCGAGCCGGTCTTGCTCGTGACGTGCGAGCCGGACGGGGCGCGCACGACCACGGCCAGCGGTACCGCTCGCAGCGGCAGCGCCTTCGAGGACTGGACCTTCAGGCGTTGGCCCACGAGGTCGATCCTGGCATCGCGCACGGCTTCCGCCGGGCCCGCGGGCTGCGGCTTCTGGTTGTTGCCGAACTGGTCGTTGACCCAGCTCAGCAACCCGCTGAGGCCCGCGGTCCACGACTCGCCCGCCGACGGGTCGTAGCGGACCTCGACGTGCACACCCGGCTCGTCCACCAGGTGGACCTGCACGCGGCCGGAGATCAGCGCGATGTCGATCTCCACGACGCCCTCGGCGTCGAAACTCTGCTGTCGGACCACATCTGACTCGGTCACTGCTCTCCCCTTCAGCCCTGCACCCAGCCGCGGACCTGCGACTTGCCGCCGCCGCCCTTGGTGTCGTCGCGGTCCTTGGTCGATTCCTGGTGGCCGCCCCACGGGCCGCCCTGCCCCCACGGGCCCTTGTGCTTGCCGTGGCCGCCGCGCGACGAGTTCAGCGCGCCCGCCACGGCCTGCGACACGAACGTGTTGAGCGAGACCCCCTGCGTCGACGCGGCCTGCTCGGCCTTCGTCTTCAGCTCGTCCAGCAGGCGCAGCGTGATGCGGCTGATGTCACCCGTGGCGTCGCCGAAGGCGCTGCGCGGGGGAACTTCCTGCTGCCGCGGTTCGTCGTCGGTGTGGGAGTCGTCCGAGCCGCCGGTGACGACGACCTGCACGTCCCGGCCGTCCAGCCGGACCTCGACCACCCGGTCGTCCAGCGAAGCCGTGACCTCGGCGGCGAGGTCCGACAGTGCGTTCATGATGGCCAGCCGCGCGGCCGGCTCCAGCGCGCCGGACAACGCGGCTGCCGTGCGTCGGGTGTTGTCGTCCCCGGCGGAAGCGGCGGTCGCGAGGTCCTCGCGCAGCGATGCGATGTACGGCGAAAGATCCATGACACCACTATGACGTCATGGATGACATCAGTCAAGGGGAAGTTGACGTCAAGTGGTGTCGCGATGATGTCATCCTGTGTGTCGGTTCCCACGGTTCGGCCGGCGCGGGCTCCGGCCAGCCGCGTGCCGAGCGGCGCGGGCTAGGCTTCCCGGCGTAATCCGAGCTGGAGAGAGGGTCCGTTGTCGTGACCGAGACGGTGTCGCCGAAGGTGCAGTTGATCGCGAAGACGGAGTTCATCCCGCCGGCGGATGTTCCCTGGTCCACGGACACCGACGGTGGTGAGGCGCTGGCCGAGTTCGCCGGTCGCGCGTGCTACCAGTCGTGGAAGAAGCCGAACCCGGCGACGGCCACGAACGAGGGCTACCTCCGGCACATCCTCGAAGTCGGCCACCTCTCCGTGCTGGAGCACGGGTCGGTGACCTTCTACATCTCCGGCATCTCCCGGTCGCTCACCCACGAGCTGATCCGGCACCGGCACTTCTCGTACTCGCAGCTGTCCCAGCGCTACGTCCCGGAGCGCAACGCCGCGATGGTCGAGCCCGAGGTCATCGCCAACGACCCCGAGCTGCACGCCCGCTTCATGGCCGCCGCCGAGGCGAGCGTGTCCGCGTACAACGACCTCCTCAAGGGCCTGGAGGAGAAGTTCGCCGACGTGCCGAGCGCGACGCTGCGCCGCAAGCAGGCGCGGCAGGCCGCCCGCTCGGTGCTCCCCAACGCCACCGAGACCCGCATCGTCGTGACCGGCAACTACCGCGCGTGGCGGCACTTCATCGCGATGCGGGCGTCCGAGCACGCCGACGTGGAGATCCGCGACCTGGCCGTGGAGTGCCTGCGCCAGCTCCAGAAGGCCGCGCCGAACGCGTTCGCCGACTTCGCCATCTCGTCGCTGCCGGACGGCAGCGAAGTGGCGTCCAGCCCGCTCGTCAGCGAAGGCTGAGGGCCGCGGTGAGGCGGTTGGTGGTCGACGTCCGACCGGGCGACTACAGCGTCGCCCGGCTGGCGCCGGACACCCCCGTGCCCGCGGGTCTGCTGGACGTGCCCGGCCTGGTGTCGGTCACGCGGACGCCGGACGAGCTGTCGATCGTGTGCCCGACGGAGGTCGTTCCCGAATCGGACACCGGCGAGCACGGCTGGCGGCTGCTGACGGTCCGCGGCCCGCTGGAGTTCACGCTGACCGGCATCAT
>DATMCA010001837.1:0-24730 GCA_035559015.1 Umezawaea sp.
TGCCACCAGGTCCGGTGACACCACCCCCCGGATCATGGGTTCGACTGGGGGCGTCAGTCATGCCGGACCTGGCGACCACGGCTCCTTGTCAGGAGCCACGAAAAAGGTAACGGGGTGGCCGGGTGGTGGGTGGGGTGTCCGCTTGTCCCGCTGCGGGCGTGCCCCGCCCGCTGTTGGCTGGCTGAGTGGGTGGTGGGGTCAGTTTTCTGTGCGGAGGTACTCCAACTGGGCTTCTACCGACCACTCGGCTGCTGCCCAGAGTGAGCGGTCTACGTCTGCGTAGACGACCTCGACCACCTGTCTTGCCGTTGGTGTTCCGCCTAGTTCGTCCACCGCTGTTCTGACCTGGGCCAGGCGTTGTTCGCGGTGGGTCAGGTAGCGGCGGGCTGCTTCTGCGGCGTCGGGTAGTTCGGGGCCGTGGCCGGGTAGGGCGAGGGTGCCCGGTGGTAGGTCTGCCAGGCGGTGGAGGGAGTTGAGGTAGTCGGCCAGTTTGCCGTCCGGGTGGGCTACGACGGTGGTGCCCCTGCCTAGTACGGAGTCGCCGGTGAGCACTGCCTTGTGGCCCTCGTGGTCCAGCAGGAGGCAGAGGGAGTCGGCGGTGTGGCCCGGGGTGGCCAGTACGCGTAGGCGTAGGCCTGCTGCGGCGATCACGTCGTCGTCGGCCAACGGGTCCGCGTTGTGGCAGAGAGTCGGGTTGATGGCTCTGGTGGGGGCGCCTGCCAGTTCGGCGAAGCGGCGGGCGCCTTCGGCGTGGTCGGGGTGGCCGTGGGTGATCACGACCGTGGCGACGGGGCCGCAGGCGGCGATCCGGGTCAGGTGGGCCTCGTCGAGCGGGCCGGGGTCGACCACGACGCACGAGACCGAGTCGGGGGCGCGCAGGAGCCACGTGTTGGTGCCGTCGAGCGTCATGATCGACGGGTTGTCGGCGAGCATCACCGAGGCGATGGGCGTGACCTTGCGCAGGACGCCGTACGCCGGGTGCTGCGCGTGCTCACCGATCGCGGGAAACCGGCTCATCGTCGTCCCACCTCGCTGTCGGATCCGGCGGTCGGGTACTCCGGGGTCGCCGGGGAGGACCACGTGCAGTTTGCCGCCTCGACGCACCACCCTGGGGATGATCTTTTCGACCGTGCGGTCCGCGGCCATCACGGCGGCGGTGCTGTCGAACTCGTCGAGGTCGGCCAAGGTCGTCCACGTCGGGGGCATCAGGCCGCGACGGCCCTCGCGCCAGTCCGCGATCGCGGCGGCGGGCGCCTGCCAAAGGGCGTCGGAGGCTTCGCTGGTCACGTCGTCGGCGCGCTGGCCCTCGGGCAGGACGGCGACGAAGAACCGGGTGTCGTAGCGCCTCGGCTCCTCGATCGGCGTGACCCAGTGCGCCCACGGCCGCAGCAGGTCGGCGCGCAGCACCAGACCGGCGTCGGTGAGGAACTGGGCCAGCGACACCTCGCGCTCCTCCAGGGCCTTGCGGGCGGCGGCGTACGGGCGGGTGTCGGCGACGACGCTGGTGGCGTCCGGGCCCGCGAGCAGCACGCCGGACTCCTCGAACGTCTCGCGGACGGCCGCGCAGACCAGTGCGGTGGCGAGCGCCGGGTCGCAGTCGAAGCAGCGCCCCCACCAGGCCGGTTCGGGGCCGGCCCAGGCGATCGAGGCGTCGGCGTCCCGGCGGTCGACGCCGCCGCCGGGGAACACGGTCATGCCGCCGGCGAAGGCCATGCCGGTGACGCGGCGCTGGAGGAACACCTCGGGCCCGGTCGTCGTGTCGCGGATCAGGACCACGGTCGCGGCGTCCCTCGGCACGACCGGGGTCACCGGTGGCTCGTCGGGCACCATTCCTTCGGGCAGCACCATTTCCGCGGGGAGTTCGCGCATGCCGCCGAGCCTACTTCCGGGCACCGGGCAGGATGGGCCGATGGTCTCCGACTCCCGTCCACTGGTCACCGGCTGCCTGGTCAAGATCCTGGTGATGATGCTCGGCGCGATCCTCGGCACGGTGCTGACCGTCGTCGCCGGGGTGGTGCTGTTCATCCCGGACCGCACGACCGTGCACTCGACGCCGCAGTCACCGCAGGGACCGGGGGTGTTCGTCAAGGAGGTCAGGAGCATCGTCGGCTCGACCAGCTTCGAGGTGTGGATCGGCCCGGACGAGTCGCGCGGCACCGTCGTGCCGATCCCCCGCGGCTGGGACAGCGACCCGGACGCCGTCTTCGAGAACGACGGCACGCGGCTGCGCTTCGACAACGGCGCCGAGATCTTCGTGCCGTCGACCGCGGGTGGTCGCTGAGGGGCAGGATGGGCCCGTGGAAGAACAACTGCGCGTAGGACTCATCGGTGCGGGCCCGTGGGCGACGAAGGTGCACGCGCCCGGCATCGCCGACCACCCCGGCACCCGGCTCGCGGCGGTGTGGGCGCGCAGGCCGGAGGCCGCCGCGGAGGTGGCGGCCGCCCACGGCGCGGACGTGGCGTCCACTCCGGACGAACTGCTGTCCACGGTGGACGCGGTGGCGTTCGCCGTGCCGCCGGAGGTGCAGTCCGAGATCGCCACCAGGGCGGCCGAGGCGGGCAAGCACGTCATCCTGGAGAAGCCGATCGCGGCCACCGTGGCCGACGCGGAACGCCTGGTCGCCGCCGTGGAGCAGGCGGGGGTCGCGTCGCTGGTGCTGCTGACCCGCCGCTACGCCCCGGAGACCAGGGAACTGCTGACGCAGCTCCACCGCACCGGCGGGTGGACCGGCGCGGACGCGCAGTGGCTGTCCGGCGCGCTGGTGGAGGGCCCGTACTCCCACTCGCCGTGGCGGCACGAGCGCGGCGCGCTGCACGACCTCGGCCCGCACGTGTTCGACCTGCTCGACATCACGTTGGGGCGCATCACCGACGTGACCGCCGCGACCGTCTCGGACGCCGGCGTGTGGCGGCTGATCTTCGCCCACGAGGGCGGCGCGACCAGTTCGGTCACGATGTCCATGAGCACTCCCCTGCAACCGCCGGTCGCGGAGCTGACCGTCTACGGCGAGCACGGCTACCGCAGGCTGTCGACCGGCGGCACGTCCGCGCAGGACTGCTACACGCTGCTGCTCGACGACTTCGTCGCCATGGTCCACAGCGGCACCCGTGAGCACCCGCTGGACGTCCGGCGCGGGCTGCACCTGCAGAAGGTCATCGCGCTGGCGGGTGAGAAGGCGGGCCGGTGAACGTCCACGCCTTCCACATCGACCCCGAGACCCTCCACGAGATCCCCGACCACCCCGCCGAACTGGCCGCGTGGCTCGACCGGCAGGCCCCCGAGGACTACCGGTCGTGGACCCTGGTCGGTCAGGCCGCACGGCTGCTGCGCCGCTTGGACCAGGCGGAACACGCCCTGAGCCGGGCGTTGGCGATCGAGCCGACCACAGCCGCTCGTCTCCGCCACGCCCACGTGCTCCAGTGGCAGGGCAGGTTCGCCGAGGCCGGCGCCGAGTTCGACCTCTGCCTGTCCGAACCGGGTGACCTGCTCCACTACGCGCACCAGCACGCGGGCAAGTGCCGCTACGACGAGGGCCGCTGGGACCTGGCCCTGGCCCACTTCCGGGAGTCGCTGCGCCTGCGCACGGACCCCGATCTGGTGACGTCCGCCGCGCTGGCCGTGGACGCGGCCGACGCGTGCCTCACGGCGGCGACGGTCGCGCTGGAACTCCACCGCCTGGTCCCGGCCGTGCACCGCGCGGCGGGCCCGGTCGTCCGCGCGAGCGTCACCGACCGCCCACCCCACCTGGGGCTGCTGGCCGACCTGGCCAGCCTGTTGACGCTCGGCCCCGTGCCCCGCCAGGTCGTTCGCGACCTGCACCGCTACACGCCCGACGCCGACGTCCACCACGCCGACCTGGCCGACGCGGGGTGGCTCGTCATCACCGACGACACCGTCACCGCCACCGCCCGCTGCCTGCCGGTCCTCCACCTGGTCAACGAGGTCCACGCGGCCACCGCCACCGCCCTGTGGCCCACCCCGATCACCATCCCGGTCCACCCGGACCACCCGATGACCGCGGCCATCACCGACGACACCCCCGCGGCCCGCCTGTTCGACCACCTCCGCGCCCTCCGCCACCACCGCGCGGACGCCCACGCCACCGCCTGGCGCGCCGAAGGCCTCACCACGACCGAGATCAAGGTCATGCCCACCGACACCCCGCTGCGCCGCCGCATCGAGGCGACGACCGACCGCATCGCCTCCCGGCCGTACCGCCGGATCAACATCGAATCACGCGCGAAGTTGATCGACGACCTGCGCTCGCTACCGGAAACTTCAAGCTGAGCAGGCACATTCTCGACCCCATTACCTGGAACGAACGTGCCAAGATCCAGGAAAACGATCTTGTCGTACCTCCGCGCTACGCTGGAAATCGGGGGGACCCCCGACGCGCGCCCGAGGGATGGGCCCCCGAATTCCAGGCTACTTGGAAGGTCCGACAATTCTGCTCGTGCGCGCGATGAAGTGATCTTCAGTGAAGTTGGGGAACACTTCGGATCATTCGCAGCCCGGCGAATTGAATGTTGCTCACATTAGTTGGGTGCTGCTGAGAACGTTGGCGAGTGGTCACGGTGAGTGATCGGGTGGCTGCTCGGCGGGGCGCGAGGGCGGCAACGGGACTCGGCTCCGGTTGCGACGGAGAGTGATCATTCGGCCTGGGGTGGAGCGGGAGCGGAGGGTCTGTCGCGCGAGAGCGGACAGGGGCGTCGCGCGAGAGGGGACTGTCCGTCGTGCAAGAGCAGACAGGTCCGTCGCGCGGGAGTGGGCAGGCGCGTCGTGCGAGAGCGGACAGGCCGGTCGCGCAGAAGCGGACTGTCCGTTGTGCGAGAGCGGGCGAGCGCGTCGTGCGGGAGTAGACCGGGCCGTCGCCCGGGAGTAGACGGGTTTGTCGTGCGAGAGCGGGCAAGCGCGACGCGCAGGAGCAGGCCGGACCGTCGTGCGAACGCGACAGGCGCGACGCGAGAGTGGACCGGCGGCCTCGTTCCGCAGACACCGCCGGCCCAACGCCTGCCGGGGTCCGGGACGTCCGGCCGGCGTCCGGCTACGGACCTTCGGACTTCCGCACGGGAACAGCGGAACGCCCGGCCCTCCGAGCAGGAGAACCGGGCGTGTGCCGGGCGGTGGTCAGGACTGGTAGGGCGGGTGGCCGTTGTTCTGCTGGGTGCCGTTGACCAGGTCGCCGTTGGTCTGCGCGCCCATCCACGCGGGCGGTTGGAACGAGCCCTGGGTGCCGGAGCGGTCGATCTGCCACTGGCCCGACTCGTCGCCCTGCGCGGGCGGGTCCTCGCGCTGGGCGAGTTCCTCGTGGAGTTGTTGCAGGAGCGCCCGTTCGCGGTCGCTCAGCTTCGCGTCGGCCGCCGGAGTGGCCTCCACGGAGACCGCCGCGCCGGGCGGGAGGCCGTTCGGGTCGGCGAGCGCGGCTTGCAGCGCCGCCAGGTCGTCCGGGCCGAGTTCCATCGTCACCTCGGCGTTGTTGAACACCGCGGGTGGGGTGGGTGGGCTCAGCGCGGGCGGCAGCGGTGGTTCCTCGACCAGGTCGACGGCTTCGCGGACGACCCGCTTCACCGGCTTGGGCGGGAACGGCTGGGCGCCCTCGTAGGACTCGGCCCGGTTGCGCCTCGGGGAAGGGGTTTCTGAGCCGGTCTCGGGGATCTCCGGCACCGGTGTCGGCTCAACCACCGGTGCCTGGTCCCGAACGTCTTCGGGCCCGTCGAACCAGGCGCCGGACTCGTCGCGGTGGCCGCCGCCCGAGGACGAGGAGCTGAACTTCACCTCGCGGGCCGTGGTGACGGCCGCCGCGTGGTAGTCGCTGAGCTGGGTCGCGGGCCGCAGGACCTCGACGGCGGCGCTGAGGCCCGCCCTGCGGAGCGCCCGGTCGATCCGGTAGGCGGTCGCGGGGGCGTAGCCCTGCGGGCCGATGTCGACCAGCACGAGCCGTTGCGGCAGCGGGCCGGGCGAGGCGCCCGCGGGTGTCGAGCGCCAGACGCACATGACCGAACGGATGTCCGGGAGGCTGGTGACGACCTTGGCCAGCGCCTCCCCGATCCCGTCGGCCGGGTCCGACTCGGCCGAGAAGCGGTGCCTCGGCACGGGGAGGGTGTCGACCGCGTTGAGCAGGTCGGCGAGGCTGCGCGTCGAGTTGAGCTCGGCGAGCAGGTCGGTGATCTGGCCGCGTTCCGGGTCGGTGACCGGGATCCGGCCCGCGAGCAGGCAGCCCACGACCAGTTCCACGGCTCGATCCGGTTCCGCGACCGCCAAGAGCTCCCGAGCCTGGGACAGCGCGTCGTCATCGACGCGACCGGCCAGTGCCAACAGGAGATCGTGTAGACGGACGGGCAGTTCCACGTCGTTCGCCACGCCTGTTCTCCTTCCGGCCCGCCGATCGACGAGCGCTACACGGGCACCAGGTGCCCATCGACTTCGGCGCCGGTGCAGATCGGCTCCGATGCCGCCAGTGCCGCCTGGTGGTAGGGCGGCAGTTCCATTCCGAGCGGCACGACCTCGACGCACGGGTCGTGTTCACCCAGTGCGCGGAGCACTCGCTGCACCTCGCCCGTGAGACGGGCGTGGCCGGTGGTGGCGGCGATCAGGACGATTCGCCTGGTCACCTGGTCCGCACCGCCCTGCCGCCAGGTGGACCGGACCTCTCCGACCCCCTGGCGACCGCGCAGCGTGGCACCGAGCACCGCGGTCGCTGAATCCCCCATCGAAACACGATCGGGTGATTCTGCTGTGAAGGTGTAGCCGGATTCGGAGAGTTCGTCCACCCCTTCGACTGAACTCAGCATCGCCCGATCGGCCCCATTGGACAGCACCGCGTCAGCGAGGAGGTTCATCTCAAGATCGGTAAGGCCGATCCGGTCGTGCAGCAAAGCACGCGGTAGAGCGCGTGCGAGGACGACCACCGCGTCGGTCGCGGCCCAGTCGCGGAAGCGCCAGAGGATGTCGTCCGGCAGCCGTCCGGCCAGCCGGAGAAGCAGTTCGTGGCACGCCCACTCGGTGTCCGACATCTCACATCACGCCCTTCACGACTCAGCGGACTTCGACGACCAGCTCGACCTCGACGGGCGCGCCGAGCGGCAGCTCCGCCACGCCCACGGCGGACCGGGCGTGGACGCCCGCGTCGCCGAACACCTCACCGAGCAGCTCGGACGTGCCGTTGACCACCGCGGGCTGGCCGGTGAAGCCCTCGGCGGACGCCACGAAACCGACGACCTTGACGATCCGCACGACGTTGTCGATGCCGACGAGGGCGTGCACGGCGGCGAGGGCGTTGAGGCCGCTCGTCCGGGCGTGCTGCTTGGCCTCTTCGGGGCTGACGTCGGCTCCGACCTTGCCCGTCGCGGCGAGGACGCCTTCGACGAAGGGCAGCTGGCCGGACGTGTAGACGTACGAGCCCGTGCGCACCGCCGGCACGTACGCCGCGAGCGGCGCCGCGACGGCAGGAAGTTCGATGCCCAGGTCGGCGAGCTTCTTCGACCAGGTCGTCATGCCTTCGGCCTCTTCAGGTACGCGACGTGCTGCTCACCGGTCGGGTTCGGGATCACGGTGACCAGTTCCCAACCGTCGGCGCCCCACTGGTCCAGGATCGCCTTCGTGGCGTGGATCAGCAGCGGGACCGTGGAGTACTCCCACTTAGTCATGGCCGGGAGCCTAGCCGTCCGGCGGCCGGGTGAAGACCCTGCCCGGAACGGCTACGCGCAGCTACCTTGATCACATGGAAACGTGGCGCGCGGTAGCCACCGGGCTGTTCATCCTCGGCGGGCTGGTGATGGTGCTCGTCGCCATGGCCCAGGTCCGCGACCGCAAGGGCGCGAGCCACGCCGAGGTGCTCCGCGCCGGGGTGATCGGCTTGGCGGTCGTCGCCGTGCTCGCGACCGCGATCGCGTTCTGGCTGCCGTCGGTCGTCACGTGGGCCGTCGTCGCGGCCACGGCGATGGCGGTGTTCTTCATCACGATGATGGACTGACCAACGCGCCGGAGCACGCGCGTTTAGGCTGACCAGGTGGCATCCCCCGCGACTGGTTGGACCCAGGAACTGACCCGAGCACGGCTGCACGTCGTCACCGGCAAGGGCGGTACCGGGAAGACGACGGCGGCCGCGGCGCTCGCGCTCGCCCTCGCGACCGGTGGTCGTCGGGTGCTGCTGGTGGAGGTCGAGGGGCGGCAGGGCATCGCCCAGCTCTTCGACCGGGCGCCGCTGCCGTACTCGGAGGAGCGCATCGCGTCCGCCCCCGGCGGGGGTGAGGTGCGGGCCTTGGCGGTCGACCCCGAGGCCGCGCTGCTGGAGTACCTGGACATGTTCTACAACCTGGGCTTCGCCGGTCGGACGCTGCGCAAGATGGGCGCGATCGAGTTCGCCACGACGTTGGCCCCCGGTCTGCGGGACGTGCTGCTGACGGGCAAGGTCAAGGAGTGCGTGCGGCGCACCGGCCCGTCCGGGCGGCACGAGTACGACGCCGTCGTGCTGGACGCCCCGCCGACGGGTCGGGTGGTGCAGTTCCTCGACGTCACGAAGGCGATGGCGGACCTGGCGAAGGTCGGCCCGATCAAGGGGCAGAGCGACGGCGTGGTGAACCTGCTGCACTCCGGCGACACCGCCGTGCACCTCGTGACGCTGCTGGAGGAGATGCCCGTCCGGGAGACGCTGGACGCGGTGGCCGAGCTGGACGGCGCCGACCTCCGGCCGGGGGTCGTGCTGGTCAACCGGGTGCGAGCGCCCCGGCTGCCCGCCCGGTCCGTGGTCGCGGCGGCGGGGGGCCGGGTGGACGCGAGCCGCGTCCGCGCGGGGCTGGAGGCGGCCGGGCTGGACCTGGACGCCGACACCATCGACGGGCTGGTCGAGGAGACGGTGGAGCACGCGATCAGGGTGACGATGGAGCTGGGCGCGAAGGAGAAGCTGGCGGAGTCGGACCTGCCGTCGCTGGAGCTGCCGGACCTCACGGACGGTGTCGACCTGGCCGCGTTGTACGAGCTGGCCGAGCTGATGGTGGAGCGGGGTGTGCGGTGAGGCCACCGCTGTTGGACGTCGACGCGCTGATCGACGACCCGGAGACGCGCGTGCTGGTGTGCTGCGGCTCGGGCGGGGTGGGCAAGACGACGACGGCCGCCGCCATCGCCGTGCGGGCCGCGGAGCGCGGGCGGCGCACGGTCGTGCTGACCATCGACCCCGCGCGGAGGCTCGCGCAGTCGCTGGGCCTGCGGGAACTCGACAACAGCCCGCGCGAGGTGAAGACCGAGGGCTTCGAGCCCAAGGGCGAGCTGCACGCGATGATGCTGGACATGCGCCGCACGTTCGACGACATGGTGCTGGCGCACGCGGGGCGCGACCGGGCCGAGGCGATCCTGGCGAACCCCTTCTACCAGACCATCTCGACGTCGTTCTCCGGCACGCAGGAGTACATGGCGATGGAGAAGCTGGGCCAGCTCGTGGCCGAGGGCGGCTGGGACCTGATCGTCGTGGACACGCCCCCGAGCCGGTCCGCGCTGGACTTCCTGGACGCGCCGCAGCGCCTGTCGACCGTGCTGGACGGCAGGCTGATCCGGATGCTGTCCGCGCCGGCCCGTGCGGGCGGACGTGGCATCCGGAAGATCGTCGGGGCCGGGTTCGGCCTGTTCACGAAGGCCGTGTCGACGATCGTCGGCGGGCAGCTGCTCCAGGACGCGTCGACGTTCGTGCAGGCGTTCGACAGTATGTTCGGCGGTTTCCGCCAGCGCGCGCAGAAGACCTACGAGCTGCTGCGCTCACCCGGCACCGGTTTCCTCGTCATCGCGGCGGCCGAGCCGGACGCGCTGCGCGAGGCCAGCTACTTCGTGGAGCGGCTCAGCGAGGAGAAGATGCCGCTGATCGGCCTCGTCGCCAACCGCACGCACCCCGTGCTGGCCACCCTGTCCGCCACCAGCGCGGAAGCGGCGGCCGACGGCCTGGAACGCGCAGGTGACGCGCCCCTGGCCGCGGCCGTGCTCCGGCTGCACGCGGACCGCGTGGCCGTGGCCGACCGGGAGAAGCGCCTGATCGCGCGCTTCACGAAGGCGCACCCCGGTGTGGCCCTGGTCGGTGTGCCCGCGCTGCCGACCGACGTGCACGACCTCGACGGTCTGCACGAGATCGGGCGCAGGCTCGCCGGCGAGTGACCCCTCGCCCGCCGGCGAACTACCCCCTGGTGGGCGCTCAGCCCACCCTGACGTCCACGTCGACGTCGATGAAGTGCTCCTGACGCGCCGTGTCCAGCAGTTCGTGCCAGGACGTGACGTCCGGCCTCCGCCGCAACAACGCACGCCGCTCACGCTCCGTCATGCCACCCCAGACGCCGAACTCGATCCGGTTGTCCAGGGCTTCGGCCAGACATTCCGTCCTGACCGGGCATCCGAGGCACACCAATTTCGCCTTGCGCTGCTCCGCACCCCGGACGAAGAGCTGGTCCGGCTCTTCCTCGCGGCACGACGCATTGATTCGCCAATCCCCCTGGTCCATAACCCCCACCTCGTTTGAGCTGTCCAAACTCCGAAATCCGCCACACCCCTGCCGCGGATGCCGTAGGGTCACCACGTGAGTGGTCGACCGTAGGCGCCTTACTTGGACGTTGACGAACTCTAGGTGCTTCCGGTTCCACCTCCAACCCTGGGTTGCGCACCTGTTATCTGTCTTGAGTACGTCTACTCATCCTCTGTAATCAGTGTTGCGGGTCACTCTCACCCGTTCAGGTGCCGCGTACGCTGGCCGCCGTGCGAGTCAGGAACGGCCTGCTGAAGCTGCTCGGCCTGTGTCTGCTTGCCGGCGTCCTCCTCGCCGGCACGCTGTTCCCAGCCGTGGGCGCACTCGGTGTCGTGTCCAACCGAGCCAGCGATACGGTCGACAGCATTTCCGCGGACCTGGTCACCACCGATCCACCGCTGATCACCACGGTGACGGACAAGGACGGTGCGCCGATCGCGTACCTCTACGACCAGTACCGGGTGCTCACGCCGCCGGACAAGATCTCGCCGACCATGAAGGCCGCGCTGATCTCGGTCGAGGACCGCCGCTTCTACGAGCACCAGGGCGTCGACTGGAAGGGCACGCTGCGCGCGGCCGTGACGAACCAGGTCGGCGGCAGCGTCTCGCAGGGCGCGTCGACCCTGACCCAGCAGTACGTGAAGAACTACCTCGTGCACGTCGTCGCGCGGAACAACAAGGTCGAGCAGCAGAAGGCCCAGGAGCAGACGATCGCGCGCAAGGCGCGCGAGGCCCGGATCTCCATCCAGCTGGAGCGCAAGCTCGGCAAGGACGAGATCCTGGCCCGCTACCTGAACGTGGTGCCGTTCGGCTCGACCATCTACGGGATCGCCGCCGCGTCGCAGGCGTACTTCAACACGACGCCGGACAAGCTGACCGTGCCCCAGGCCGCCGTGCTCGCCGGCATGGTGAACAGCCCGTCCGCCCTCGACCCCGAGGTGTTCCCGGACAAGGCGCTCGAACGCCGCAACAAGGTCATCGACAAGATGGTCGAGAACGACAAGCTGACCCGCGACGCGGGCGAGGCGTCGAAGAAGGAACCGCTCGGTCTGGCGACCCCGGTCCGCACCCCGCCCAACGGCTGCGTCGGCGCGGGCCCGGAGAACGGCTTCTTCTGCTCGTACGTGATCAACTACCTGCAGAAGAACGGGTTCAGCGAGGAGCAGCTGAAGACCGGCGGCTACACCATCAAGACCACTTTGGACCGCGCCGTCACCGAGCAGGCCAAGCAGGCGGCCGAGGCGCAGGTCTCCAAGGACACCGACGGCATCGCCAACGCGATGGCGATCGTGCGGCCGGGCACCGAGAGGCACGAGGTGGTCGCGCTCGTCGCGAACCGCGACTACGGCCTGAAGGCCGAGGCGAACCAGACCCAGTTCGACCTGCCGAGCGGCGTGGAGAACAAGTTCGGCGCGGGCTCGATCTACAAGACGTTCACCGCCGCGGCCGCGTTGGAGAAGGGCATGGGGATCGAGAACACGATCGCCACCCCCGCGTCGCACACGTCGAAGGTCTTCAAGGGCGGCGGCGACAAGTGCCCGTCCACCGGCGAGCCCGACACCCGTTGGTACTGCTTGAAGAACGCGTCCACGTCCTACCCGGCGCAGATGTCGTTGCAGACCGCGCTCCAGACGTCCCCGAACACCGGGTTCGTCATCCTGGAGGAGCAGCTCGGCATGGACGCCGTCGTCGACATGGCTTCGCGGCTGGGGATGCGCGAGACGATGGCGACGAACATCGCGGGCGTCCGGCCGGACTCCAAGGCCAAGCAGCAGGAGCTGCGGATCTCGCAGGCCGAGTTCTACAAGGGCAACGGCGGCAACGCCTCGTTCACCCTGGGGCCCGCGCCGGTGAGCACGCTGGAACTGGCGAACGTCGCGGCCACGCTCATCAGCGGCGGCAAGTGGTGCCCGCCGACGCCGTTGCAGGAGGTGCTGGACCGCAACGGAAAGCCCGTCCCGGTCAACGAGCAGCCGTGCGAGCAGGTCGTCGCCGAACCGCTCGCGAACACCCTCGCCACCGGTATGAGCAAGGACGACCAGGGCGGCGGCACGGCGTCCGCGGCGGCCAACCAGTTCAAGTGGAAGCGCCCGATGCTCGGCAAGACCGGCACGACCGAGGACTACAAGTCGGCGGCGTTCATCGGCGCGACCCCCGACTTCGCCGCGTCCGTGCAGACGTTCAACGACGGCATCGAACCGCGCGGCATCTGCGTCGGCGGCAAGCCCCGCCTGTGCGGCAACGGCGACATCTACGGCGGCACCGTCCCCGCGCGCACCTGGTTCGACACCATGAGCCGCGTCCTGGGCGACTCGCCGGTGAAGCCGCTGCCGCCGACCGACGAGCGGTACCTCAAGGGCGGCAGCGAGATCCGCGTCCCCGACGTCGTCGGCCGCAACGTCAACGACGCCACCAGGACCCTGGAGCAGGCCGGGTACAAGGTCAGCACGCAGGACCGGAACTCCGAGCAGTCCAAGGGCACCGTCGTGAGCCAGACGCCGCGCGGCAACGCGTTGAAGGGCGCCACGATCGTCCTCTTCGTCAGCTCCGGCTACGTGCCACCACCGCAGACCAGTGAGGCCCCACCGGCGGGCCAGGAACCACCGCCGGGCGCGGGTCAACCGCCCGGCCAGCCACCGGGCCAGGGCGAACCGCCGCCGGGCGGCATCACGATCCCGGTCGAACCGAGCGGCTGATCTCCGGGGACGCCGCGGGGGTCCGACGTTTTCGGTGGCCGGTCGGGCCCGGCGCGACGAACGCCCCCGACCGCTGCGGGCGATCGGGGGCGTCGACGTGGAACGTCAGCTCGCGAGCTTCGCCTTCACGGCGCCCGCGACGCGACCACCGTCGGCGCGGCCCGCGACCTTGGCGTTGACCGCCTTCATGACCTGGCCCATCTGCCGCTGGCCGGGCTGCTCGCCGAGCTGCGCGGCCACCTCGGCGACCGCCGCGTCGACCAGCGCCACCAGCTCGTCGTCGCCGAGCTGCGCGGGCAGGTAACCCTCCAGGATGGTGCCCTCGGACTTCTCCAGCTCCGCCTGCTCGGCGCGGCCCGCGCCCGCGAAGGCCTCGGCGGCCTCCTTGCGCTTCTTCACCTCACGGGTGATGACCTTCAGGACCTCGTCGTCGGAGAGCTCGCGCGCGCTCTTGCCCGACACCTCTTCGTTGGTGATCGCGCTCAACGTCATGCGCAGGGCCCCGACCTTGACCGTCTCCCGACCCTTGATCGCCGCGGTGAGGTCGTTCTGCAACCGTGTCTTCAGCTCCGCCATGAGGTCGAACGGTACCGGGAACAGCCGATTACTCCTCATCGGTCAACGCCCGTAGGCTCGTTCGCGTGAACACGTTCGGCCGCGCACTGCTCGCCACGACCGCCGTTGGGACCGCCACCCTCGCCTACGCGGCGGGGATCGAGAGACGTCACTGGACGTTGCGCCAGG
This sequence comes from Umezawaea sp., assembly GCA_035559015.1. Classification (GTDB taxonomy): domain Bacteria; phylum Actinomycetota; class Actinomycetes; order Mycobacteriales; family Pseudonocardiaceae; genus Umezawaea. The sequence goes on from DATMCA010001837.1 coordinate 13,940, forward strand.
CCACGGTGCCGGTGCTCGCGCCGGGCTCGTCGCCGTTGCGGGTGCTGCACATCTCGGACCTGCACATGCTGCCCGGCCAGAAGTCCAAGCAACGCTGGGTGGCGGCGTTGGACGAGCTGGAACCCGACCTGGTGGTGAACACCGGCGACAACCTCGCGCACATGCAGGCCGTGCCCGCCGTCGTGCGCGCGCTCGGTCCGCTGCTGGCCCGGCCGGGTGTGTTCGTGTTCGGCAGCAACGACTACTTCGCGCCCCGCCCGAAGAACCCGGTCCGCTACCTGCTGCCGTCGGCGAAGACGAAGCGCGTGCACGGCATCAACCTGCCCTGGCGCGACCTGAGGGCCGCGATGGTGGAGCGGGGTTGGCTGGACCTCACCCACGTGCGCCGGACGTTCCAGGTGGCCGGTCAGACCGTGTTCGCGGCCGGTCTGGACGACCCGCACCTCAAGCGCGACCGCTACGAGGACATCGCGGGCCCCGTCGACGAGAACGCGGCGCTCCGCCTGGGCGTCACGCACTCCCCCGAACCGCGCGTCCTCGACCCGTTCGCGGCCGACGGCTACGACTTCGTCATGGCGGGCCACACGCACGGCGGCCAGCTCCGCATCCCCGGCTACGGCGCCCTCGTCACGAACTGCGACCTGGACCGCTCCCGCGCCCGCGGCGTCTCCCGCTGGGGCTCCCACATGTGGCTCAACGTCTCCGCCGGCCTGGGCACCTCCCCGTACGCCCCGGTCCGCTTCGCCTGCCCTCCGGAGGCCAGCCTCCTCACCCTCGTCCCGCGCACCGTCGACGCAGGTCAAGGTACGTCTGGATCACTTAGTGGCACCCGATTCGGAGTAGGCGGGAACGTCCGGTAGAGTTCACCTCGTTCGAACCGGGGTGTGGCGCAGTTTGGTAGCGTGCTTCGTTCGGGACGAAGAGGTCGCAGGTTCAAATCCTGTCACCCCGACGGTTGAACACACAGGCCAGGAACTCGTAAGGGTTCCTGGCCTGTTTTCGTGTCGGCTACTCGACGCCGGGCCGGGGACGGTGCGCCGTGGGTCTGCCCGGTGGTTTGCCCGAACGGGCCGGGGGCTGGTCGGGGTTCCCGGCCCGTTCGGACAATGATCGACAAGCGGCTAAACGCGAAGGTGTTTATCGGAATTCGAATGCGAGAATTCCACGCGATAAGGCAATCCACGGTCTCTGTGACGCAGGTCGCTTGTCGCTCATCGCAAATTGCAGGTCAGTCCGCCAGGCGAAACGCGAGCTCGGTTTCCCACTTCGCCAGGTCCGGCTCGTCGGCCGGGTCGGTCAGGTAGATCTCCAGCCGGCACCCCCAGAGGTCGCCCTCGGGGGACTCCCGCACGTCCCACGCGAGGCCCTGTTCCGAGGCCCATGCCAGCAGGTCGCCGGTGACGCCGATGAGCTCGTCCGGGTGGCCCGCGTGACTGACTTCGACGTACCGCCCGGCGGGCAGCGCACCGGCCAGCACATCGCCCTCACCTGCGACGGGAGCGGCGACGGGTACGCCTACCTCGATCTCCAGGGTGTTCTCCATGTCGATCCGGTTGTACCTGAAGAACGGGGGCCCGGCCGGCTCGACACCCCTCGCGCCGAGCCAGCCGAAGACCTCGCCCAAGCGGTCGGCGATGTGGCCGATGGTCTGCATGGTGACCACACCTTTGATGGCCGCGTACGGCTGCTCGGGGCGGTGCGTGATTCGTGGTTGATGTTGAGTCATGGAGGTGAGACCACTCACTACGCCGAAACTCATCGCCGTACCCACGATCGGGTGAATAAGCCAATTACGGCTGACTTAGCGTAACAACATTCGTGACCGTTCCGACAACGAGACGTAGCGTCCACAACAGACGCCGTTCACGTCGGGAGAAACCCATGAGCATCATCTCCTCGGTCAGCCATGCCCGAAAAACGTGGTTGGCCACCGCTACGACGACCGTGGCGATCGTCACCCTGTCCAGCATCGTCGGAGTGCTGACCACGCCGCTGTTCGCGTTCATCACGGCCGCCGCGTGCACGCTGGTCGCCGCCGCGGGGGTCGCGCTGGCGCGAGCCGCGCGGACGATGGACAAGATCTTCACCGAGGAACTGGACGATCGACGACAGCAGCGGCCGACGCCGCTGAAGAGAGCCGAGTAGCCGATCTCCCCCGCTGGGCGCACAGTCGGTGCGTGGAGTGCGCGGCCCCCGTTGACACGGAGGCGATGAGAGCGCTTCCATGCGTAACCGGTGAAGCTCAGCGACGAGAGGCACGACCCGATGACGCGCACGGCGGCCGCCCTCGCGACGGTCCTGATCTCCACGGCCGCGTGCTCGGGTCCAGTACCGACCGCCGACGACGACTGGCAGGTCGTCTGGCGCGAGGACTTCGACGGCGCCGAAGGCGCGCCACCGTCCACCCGGGACTGGATCGTCGACACCGGAACCGGTTACCCCGACGGCGCGCCCCACTGGGGCACCGGGGAGATCCAGACGCACACCGCCGACCCGTCGAACACCGCCCTCGACGGCCGCGGCCACCTGACGATCACACCCCGGCGCGACGCGGCGGGCGCCTGGACGTCCGGTCGCGTCGAGACGAAGCGGTCCGACTTCAAGGCCCCCGACGGCGGTGTCCTGCGCATTGAGGGCCGCGTGCGGATGCCTAGCGTCACCGGTGACGCCGCTCTGGGCTACTGGTCCGCGTTCTGGGCGCTCGGCGCTCCCTACCGGGGCGACCGCTGGAGCTGGCCCGAGGTCGGCGAGGTCGACGTCGTGGAGAACGTCAACGGCGTCGACCAGGTGTGGGGCGTCCTGCACTGCGGGGTCGAGGTCGGCGGGCCGTGCGACGAGCCGGACGGCCTCGGCGGCAGCACCTCGTGCCCCGGCTCGTCCTGCCTGGCGGAGTTCCACACCTACGCGTTCGAGTGGGATCGCGGCACCAGTCCGAACGAGTTCCGCTGGTACGTCGACGGGCAGCGGTACCACTCGGTCGACGAGACGCGGGTCGGCGCCGGCCCGTGGGCCGCGATGACCTCGCACGCCGGCTACTTCGTCCTGCTCAACGTGTCCATCGGCGGCGGTTTCCCGAACGGCGTCGCGCGCCGTGACACCCCCACCGCCTCCACCGAGCCGGACTCGTCCATGGTCGTCGACCACGTGTCGGTGTCCACCAAGGCCCGCCGCTAGCCGCCACTAGCGGTGGGAACGCCCGCCCCGGTCGTCCGCGACCGGGGCGGGCGCCCACCCGTCAGCCGCTCCGGTCGGGCAGCACGCGGTCGGCGAGGGCTTCGACGACGGCGGCGACCTCGGCGGGGCTCTTGAGGTCGGCGCCGTGGTCGCGGCCGGGCAGGACCACGCGCTCGGCGTTCGGCAGCACGGCGGCCAGGGCGTCGAGCCGTTCGGCCAGGTGGGCGGGGCTGCGGTCGCCGCCCAGCAGGACCGTCGGCACGGTGATGCGGGCGTAGGCGTCCAGCCGGACGCCCAGGTCGTCCAACGCGGCCAGGGAGTTGAGCTGGCCGGGCACTAGGCGCCGGTACTTGGGGACGGCCGCCACCGCCGCGCCCGCGAGCGCGGCCTGCCACGGCTTGAGGCCGACGGTCCGGCGGAAGAAGAGGGCCATCGCCCGGCCGGGCCTGCCGGCGGCCAGGGCGGCCTGGGCCCGTGCCAGCACCTCGCCGCCGAGGGGCGGCCCGATGACCACCGGAGCCTCGAAGACGACCGCGCCGAGGAACGAGTCGGGCGAGGCGACCACGGCTTCCAGCGCGACCACACCGCCGTCGGAGTGCCCGTAGAGGACGACGGGCCCGCCGACCGAGCGGACGACGGCCAGGACGTCGTCGACCTCGTCGGCGACCGTGCACGGCAGGGTCTCCAGGTCGTGGCGGTACTGCCTGCGGTGGAGCCGGACCACCCGGAACCGGCGGGCGAGGATCGCGGCCAGCTCGTGGTCGCGGGTGCCGTCGTCCAGGCCGGGGTGCAGCAGCACGACCACGGGACCGGAACCCTCGTCGAGCACTCGGACGTCGGTGCCGTCGGTGGCGGTGATCGTCATGTGGACCTCCCGAGGCGGCCAGGCTAGTGCCCGGATGTCGGACCCTTGAGGCAGGATCGGGGGCGTGACGACTCATCCCGCTGCCGTGGTTCCGAATCCGCTGTTCACCGACCCCGAGGCCGAGGCCAGGTGGCGCGCGCGCTTCTCCGCGCCGCGCATGTCGGCCCCGTCCTGGGCGGAGAACGCGCCCGACCGGAACCTGTACCTGTCGAACGCGGGCGGGGTCTGGGAGGTCTACGCCTGGGACCGGGCGGACGACTTCCACCGCAAGGTGACGGACCGGCCGAACGGCACCTCGCACTACCGGATCAGCCCGGACGGCGAGTCGATCTGGTGGTTCGCCGACCACGACGGCGACGAGTTCGGGCTGTGGGTGAACGAGCCGTTCGTCGCGGACGGCCGGGACGCGTGGACCGCCGTCGAGGGCGTGCCCGCGGGGTACTCGGCGGGCCTGGAGATCGGTGAGGACGTGACCGCGGTCGGCGTGTCGACCGACGACGGCACGTCGGTGTGGCTGTCGCGCAAGGGCGGCGCGGCGGAGGTCGTGTACTCGCACGAGAACGACGGCGGGCTGGACGCGCTGTCGAAGGACGAGACGCTGCTGGTGATCTCGCACTCCGAGCACGGCGACAGCAGGCACCCCGCGCTGCGGGTCCTGTCGGTGGAGACCGGCGCCGCCGTCGCGGAGAAGTGGGACGGCGAGGGCAAGGGTCTCGGCACGATCGCGTTCAGCCCGGTGCTGGGCGACAACCGGGTGCTGGTGCTGCACGAGCGCCGGGGCCGCGAGGAGCTGCTGCTCTGGGACGTCGAGGCGGACACCGAGTCCGAGATCGTCATCGACCTGCCGGGCGAGATCGTCGCGGACTGGTACCCGGACGCGACGGCGCTGCTCGTCGTGCACACGTTCGAGGCGCGCAACACGTTGTACCGCTACCACTTGATGACCGGAGAACTGTCCGAACTGGACACTCCGCACGGGACGGTCGGGGCTGCGGCCGTGCGTCCGGACGGGACGGTCGAGTACTCGTGGTCGTCCGCCGCGCACCCGCCGGTGATCCGCGCGCTGTCGGCCGACGGTGCGGAACGGGTGCTGCTGGAGGCCGAAGGGGCGAAGGCGCCCGGCTCGCAGGACGTGGCGGACGTGTTCGTGGACGGTCCCGGTGGTCGGGTGCACGCGCTCGTCGCCCGGCCCGCCGGTGCGCCGGACGGTCCGCTGCCGACCGTGTTCAGCCTGCACGGCGGCCCGCAGTCGGCGGACGAGGACCGGTTCTCCGGGTACCGCGCGGTGTGGCTGGACGCGGGCTTCGCGGTCGTGCACGTCAACTACCGCGGCTCCACCGGGTACGGCTCGGCGTGGCGGGACGCGATCGAGGGCAGGCCGGGGCTCACCGAACTGGCGGACGTGGCAGCCGTGCACGACTGGGCGGTCGAGACGGGCTTCGCCGACCCGGCGAAGTGCGTGGTCAACGGCGCGTCGTGGGGCGGCTACCTGAGCCTGCTGGCGCTCGGCACGCAGCCGGAGCGCTGGGCCGTCGGCACGTCGATGATCCCGGTGGCCGACTACCTGGCCGCGTACGAGGACGAGATGGAGCCGCTGCGCGCGTTCGACCGGGCGCTGTTCGGCGGGTCGCCGGAGGAGCTGCCGGAGCTGTACCGCGAGTGCTCGCCGCTGACGTACGTGGACGCGGTGCGCGCGCCCGTGCTGGTGCTGGCGGGCGAGAACGACCCGCGGTGCCCGATCCGGCAGATCGACAACTACCTGGACAAGCTCGCCGAACGCGGTGCCGCGTACGAGGTGTACCGCTGGAACGCGGGCCACGGGTCGCTGGTGATCGAGGAGTCGCTCAAGCAGACGGCCGCCGAGGTTTCCTTCGCGCTGCGGCACCTCCCGAGCTAGCCTGGTCGCACGGCGCCGTCCCGCGCCCTACCTCCTGACCGGCCTCCCACGCGGGCCGGCGAACGCGGAGGCGAAGGGGACCCTTGTCCTCGGGGTGCTGTCGTGACGGTGTCGTGCGCCCGACGGGTCGGGCGGGCGCGTGGGGTCCCGCTCCGGTCCGTCACGGAGGCACGCGATGACCGAGCGCAAGTCGTTCAAGCACCTGGTGCGGAGCCGGATGGCCCGCACCGGGGAGTCCTACTCCACCGCCCGCCGCCACCTGCTGGGTGAGTCGGCGGTCCGCACCGGCGGTGGCACGCAGCACGAGTCGGCGTTGCTGCGCAACGTCCTCGGCGGCCGGGCCGGCGAGCCGCTGCTGGCGGGTCTGGCCGGTGGGATCGGGTTCATGTACTTCGTCTTCGAGTACGCGGGCCACCACCCGACGATGACGATCGTGACCCGGCACCATCCCGACCCGTACATCCCGGCGGCGCTGCGGCGGGCCGGGATCTCGCACGAGATCAGCCGCACGACGTCGGTGCGCAAGGCGGAAGCTGGGTTGCGGCGGGCGTTGGCCGACGGGCCGGTGATCTGCGTGGTCGACCGGACGAAGCTGCCGTGGCACGGGCTGACCGGGCAGTGGGGTCCGGAGGCGCATTCCGTTGGCGTGCTGGGTGTCGACGGCGACACGGTCCTGCTGGACGACGAGTGCGTGCGGCCGAACCCGTTGCCGCTCAACGACTTCCTGGCGGCGTGGTCCCCGAAGCACGAGATGATCACCATCGGCGCGGGGTGGAAGCCGGACGTCGAGGACGCGATCGCCACGACGTGCGCGCACCTGACCGGTCCGGTGCTGGGCAACAACTTCGACGTGAACTTCGGGTTCTCCGGGATGCGGAAGCTCGCGGGCCAGCTGCGCGACCCGAAGGGGAAGCAGGGTTGGGCGCGGAGGTACGCGGACCCCGGCGCGCTGTTCTTCGCGCTGCGGCGGCTGCACGACTGCCTGGAGGTCGAGCACGGCGGCCCGTCGGCCACCCGGGCCCTGTACGCGGAGTTCCTGCGCGAGGTGGGCCGGCCGGAGGCGGCGGAGCTGTTCGACGCGTCCGGGGTGCTGTGGTCGGAGGTGGCCGCTCGGGCCGTGTCGGCGACGCCAGCGCTGGCCGAGTACGACGACCTGGTGACCGAGAGGCTGCGGTTGCTGCTGCACGAGGGTGCGGCGGGGGCCGACGCGATCAGGGCGCTGACCGGGCGGGTGGACGCGCTGGAGGCCCGGATGGTCGCCGATCCGCCGCGGGCTGGTGCTGTGCGGGAGCTGTTCGACGGGCTCGCCGACGGGGTGGACGCGGCGCGGGAGCTGGAGGAACGGGGCGTGAAGCTGCTGAACTGAGGCTGGGTGCTGCACCTCTGACCAGCGCGAATCAGGCGTCGCCCGGTTCGGAAGACCCCCCGATACACAAGGTACGACTGGGGTCTGACAATTTCGGCGCTCGGGTCCGGTCGGGACCTGCGAGAGAGGCCGGCGGCGAGGACTGGCGGGGCCGGTCCACGGGGAACCCGGCCGGGGAACTGTGCGGTCGGTCTGCGGAGAACCAGCCGGGAGCTGTGGGGTCGGTCGGGAGCGGCCGCCGTGGGTGGTCCACGGCGGCCGCGGTCATCACGCCTGCTGGGCCTGCCACATCCAGTGCGCCTGCTCGACCTGCTTGGTGATCTCGATGAGCAGGTCCTGGGTGACCAGGTCCGGCTTGTCGGTCGCGTCGATCCGCGTGCGGAGCCGCTCGATGAGCTGGGCGAGGGCGGACACGATCGTGGTGATCACGGTGTCCTCGTCCTGCCAGCCCTCCGGGAAGTCCAGCACGGAGTTGTCGGCGATGGTGCGCGCCTTGCCGTTGGGCGAGACGCCGAGTGCGCTGGCGCGCTCGGCGACCTCGTCGGTGTAGGTCCGCGCGAACGTGACCAGCTCGTCGAGCTGGAGGTGCACGCTGCGGAAGTTCTTGCCGACGATGTTCCAGTGCGCCTGCTTGGCGATCAGGGACAGGTCGATCAGGTCGACCAGGGTGCTCTGGAGCACCTCGCCGACGGCGTCCTTCTCGGCCTGGCCGAGCGGCGAACTGATCGGGGACTTGACGGGCATGACTTCAGCGCCTCCTTCAGACGGTGGCGGTAACGGCCACCTCGATGTTGCCGCGAGTCGCGTTGGAGTACGGGCACAGCTGGTGCGCCTCGTGGACGAGCTTCTCCGCCACGGCCTGCTCGACGCCCTCGACGCGGGCGACCAGGTTGACGGTCAGGTGCAGGCCGGGGACGTCTTCCTTGCTGCCGATGCCGACCTTGGCGGTCACCTCGCTCAGGCCGATCTCGGTCTTGGCCATGCGGGCGGCCAGCCGCAGCGCGCTGTTGAAGCACGCGGCGTAACCGGCGGCGAACAGCTGCTCCGGGTTCGTGCCACCACCGGGACCGCCCATTTCCTTGGGGATCGCCACCAGCTCGTCGAGCACGCCGTCCGAGGAGCGGATCTCGCCGTTGCGACCTTCACCGACGGCGACCGCTTCGGCCGTGTAGAGCACGTTCATGTGGGGGCTCTCCTTCGAGCTGGACAGTGGTTTCCGGGAGCTTTCTACTCCTTGGTAACCACTCCACAACACTCTTCGACTCCCGGTGGTGTGGCAACTCACCTGCCGAAGGCGTACCCGAAGGTGCGACGGCCAATCACGACTGTGACAGGGCGAACTCCGCTACCTGGCGGCCGATGATCCGGAGGGTTTCGGCGACGGCCGGGTCGGAGCAGCCGCCGTCGTCGTCGAACGTGACGTCGCCGGAGTGCACGGCCGCGCCCAGCGGTGTGGGCCAGCCGCGCAGCGCGTGGACGATCGAGCGCAGCGCGGTCAACGTCGTGACGGACGCCTGCCAGCCCTGGGCGGCGGCGACGCAGCCGACCGCGCGGCCCGTGAGGTACGGGCGTTCGTCGGTGCGGAGGTCCTCGACGTAGTCGAGCGCGTTCTTGACCAGGCCGGACACCGTGCCGTGGTAGCCGGGCGACACCAGCACCACGCCGTCGGCCTCGCGCAGCGCCTTGACGAGCCTGGACGCCGCCTCGGGCCGGTCGGGGACGTGCGGGTCGTAGAACGGGAGCACGAGGTCGGGGCCGGTCACCTCGACGGTGTGCGCACCGGCCTCCCTCGCGCCCGACAGCGCGATGCGCATCGCGCGCTCGGACTGCGAATTGGGGCGGATGGAGCCCCCGATGCCCACCACGGTGACCGTCATGCGTCGAGATCCTTCCACCCGCGTGAACCGAACAGTCCGAACCGTACGACCTCCAGCGCACTGGAGGTCCACTCCGCAGGGACGCTCGTCACATCCTCTACTCGCGGGTAATATCCGCTGCATGTCGAAGCTCGTCGCTTCCCTGCCCGTGGGCGTCCTCGCGGGCGCCCTGCGCTTCGCGTTCGGCCTGCCCGCCCCGGTGCGCCGGCTGATCACCGGGAAGCCGGTCGTCGTCGACGGCCAGCGCCTGCACCCGGACGCCCAGTTGCTGCTCAAGCTCCAGGAGTTCAGCGGCCAGACCTGGCAGACGACCACGCCCGCGGAGAACCGGGCCGCGCTGACGCAGACCAACGCCCTGGTGTGCGGGCCGGTCGTGCAGGGCGTCGCCACCCGGCCGGTGCGCATCCCCCGCGAGGACGGCGTGATCCCCGGCCGCGTCTACGAGCCCGTCGGCCTCGCACCCGACTCGGCGTTGTTGATCTTCTACCACGGTGGCGGCTGGGTCAGCGGGGACCTGAACAGCCACGACAACCTGTGCCGCTTCCTCGCCGTCGAAGCAGGCGTCCGCGTGCTCGCCGTCGACTACCGGCTCGCCCCGGAACACCCGTTCCCGGCCGCCGTCGACGACGTCATGGTCGCCTTCGAGTGGGCCGTCGAACACGCCTCCGACCTGCGCGTCGACCCCGACCGCATCGCGCTCGGCGGCGACAGCGCGGGCGGCAACCTCGCCGCCGTGACGGCCCTGCGCGCGGCCCACGCGGGCGGCCCGACCCCCGTGTTCCTGCTGCTGCTCTACCCGGCCGTCGACGCCTCGACCCGCCGCCGCTCCCGCGACCTGTTCGGCAGCGGCTTCTTCCTCACCGACGCCGCCATGGACTGGTTCCGCGACCACTACGCGCCCGAAGAGGAGTCCTGGGTCGACCCCAGGCTCTCGGTCCTGCTCGCCGACGACCTCAGCGCTCTCCCGCCGACCTACCTCGCGACCGCGGGCTTCGACCCGCTGCGCGACGAGGGCGAGGCGTTCGCGGCCCGGCTCGCCGAGGAGGGCGTGCCGGTCGTCCTGCGCCGCCACGAGGGCCTGTTCCACGGCTTCGCCAACGTCCTCGGCCTGGGCGGCATCTACCGCGAGGCCGTGTCCGAGGCCGTCGGCTCGCTGCGCACCGGCCTGGCGCTGGCCAACTCCCGCCAGGACGTGCCGAAGACCGCCTAGAGCACGCGGAACGGCCCCGGTGGCGCTCGGGAAAGCGCTGCCGGGGCCGTTCGCGCGTGGTGGGAGTGCGGGGCCTAGCTCACTTGCCGAAGCCGGCGGCGATGCGGTCGCCGGTCTCCTTGTCGATGTTGCGCCAGTACTCGAACACGCGCTCCAGCACCCGCTCGGACACGCCGTTGCCCGCGTGGCCGATGACGGTCTCCACGAGCCGGTCGCGCTGCTCCTGGGTGAACACCTCGCGGACCATCGTGCCCGCCTGGCCGAAGTCGTCGTCCTCGACGTGCAGCTTGTACGCCGCGCGCACGGGGGCGTCCTCGACGCCGTAGTTCGTCGTCACCTCGCCCGCCGCGACCGCGTCGGCGTGCGGCCCGCCGTAGGAGTTCGGCGCGTACACCGGGTCGG
>DATMCA010001838.1:0-7018 GCA_035559015.1 Umezawaea sp.
ATGCCGGACCTGGCGACCACGGCTCCTTGTCAGGAGCCACGAAAAAGGTAACGGGGCGCGAGGTGACCCTTTGGCCACTCCGCGACCGGTCCTGCCGAGGTGGATGTCGACCTGAGGTCGATCCACCCTCCGACCACCACACCTGCGGTACCACGGGTGTGGTGGTTAGGTCATGAGTTCGGACAGCGCGGCTGCCGGATCGCGGTCCGGTGGACCTGCGGGCCACCAATCACCTCCCTCCGCGCGGTAGGGGTACCAGCGGCCGTCCTGGCCGAAGCGCAACTGCAACCCCTCGGCCTCGACGGTCCAGCGGTTCCGCCACACGGTCGCCACCGGCAATTCCTCGCCCTCCCACGCACGGCGGGCTCGGGCCGCCTCGGCCTTCGACGGCGACCACGGGGTGTCCAGGACCACCAGCCCCGCCGAGCCGCCGTAACCCCAGGCCCGCATCGCCCTCGGCAGGCCCGGACCGACCGCGGCCAGTCGTGCGGTCAACCGCGGGTCGGCGACGGTGCACGCCATCCGGACGCGGTCGTGCCACTCGTCCAGCACGGGCAGCTCGCCGGTCAGGAGCAGTTCCCTCGCCCGTGCCGCCGCGTCGGCGACGAGCCAGCCCAACGCCTCCACGTCCACCCCCGGCACGGGGTCGAACACCGGCAGCGGGCCCAGTTCCACGAGAGGTGGAGGAGCGGGCAACGGCACCGGTGGCGCGGCGAACACCTCGGTGGCCGGGAACCCGACCGACGGGCTCTCGTCGGCATCGCCGAACTGCAACTCGGCCAAGACCTCGGACTGCTCACGCCCACGCAGGAGCAGCAGCACCCACGGATCAGCGTCCAGCAGCCAAGATGCCTGGGTGCACAGCGCAGCCGCGTGCCGGCACGGCAACTCCCAGCCGGGACAGGTGCACTCCGGATCCAGGTCACCGATACCGGGCAGCAACTGGACGCCCGCGTCGTCCGCCGCGGCGACCAGGTCGTGCGGCACGTCGCCGTCGATCAACGCGGCGATGTGCCCCGCCTTCGCCGCGACCTGCGCCAGGAACCTCCCCCACTCCGCGTCCGACAACGGCGTGAGCGACACCGACGTCTGGTACGTGTCCTCGACGTCGTAGACCGCGGCCGCCAACCTGCCCGGACTCACGGTGATCGTCCCGACCATGCCCGCGACCGAGAACTTCCGCCCCAACCGCATCTGCCCCTGGTCCAGCGACGTGTCCTCGACCGCCTGCAACCACGCCCTCCCCCACCACGTGCGAGCCCGCCGCGGCCCCTTCGGGAACGCCGGATAACCCCTGACCCGATCGGTCATCGCCCACTCCTCAGCTCGACCAGGTCGGCCAGCTCGGCGTCGGACAACTCGGTCAACGCGGCCTCGCCGCCCGCGAGCACGGCGTCGGCCAACTGCCGCTTCGCGGCCAGCATCTCCGCGATCCGGTCCTCCACCGTCCCCTCGGCGATCAGCCGGTGCACCTGGACCGGCCTCGTCTGGCCGATCCGGTACGCGCGATCGGTCGCCTGGTCCTCCACCGCCGGGTTCCACCACCGGTCGAAGTGCACGACGTGGTCGGCACGCGTCAGGTTCAACCCGGTGCCCGCCGCCTTCAACGACAGCAGGAACACCGGCACCTCCCCCTCCTGGAACCGCTGCACCAGCGCCTCCCGCTTCGCCACCGGAGTGCCACCGTGCAGGAACTGCGTCGCCACGCCCCGATCGGCCAGGTGGCGCTCGATCAACCGCGCCATCGCCACGTACTGGGTGAACACCAGCACCGCGCCGCCCTCGGCCAGGATCGTGTCCAGCAGCTCGTCGAGCAGCTCCAACTTCCCGGACCGCCCGACCAGCCGAGGACTGCTCTCCTTCAGGTACTGCGCCGGGTGGTTGCAGATCTGCTTCAACCCGGTCAGCAGCTTCACGATCAGCCCGCGCCGAGCCATGTCACCGCCGCTCGCGCCGGCGATCTCCGCCATCAACTCCCGCACCGTCGCCTCGTACAGCGCCGCCTGCTCACGGGTCAGCGGCACCGGCTGGTCCGTCTCCGTCTTCGGCGGCAACTCCGGCGCGATACCCGGATCCGACTTCTTCCGGCGCAGCAGGAACGGCCGCACCAACCGGCTCAGCCGCTCCGCGACCTCGCTGTCCTTGTCACCCTCGATCGGCTTCGCCCACCGCGACCGGAACGCCGCCAACGACCCCAGCAGCCCCGGAGTCGTCCAGTCCAGGATCGCCCACAGCTCCGACAGGTTGTTCTCCACCGGCGTGCCCGTCAACGCCACCCGCGCCCGCGCCTGGATCTTCCGCAGCGCCTTCGCCGTCCCCGACCTGGGGTTCTTCACGTGCTGCGCCTCGTCCGCGACCAGCAGACCCCACTCGACCTCGCCCAACCTGACCGCGTCCAGCCGCATCGTGCCGTACGTCGTCAGCACGAACCCCGACTCCACCCCCTCCAGCGACCGCGCCCCACCGTGGAACCGCCGCACCGCCACCCCCGGCGCGAACCGCCTGATCTCCCGCTCCCAGTTCCCCAGCAACGACGCCGGGCACACCACCAGCGTCGGACCGCTCGCCCGGTGCAGGTGCAGCGCGATCAGCGTGATCGTCTTCCCCAGCCCCATGTCGTCGGCCAGACAACCCCCCAGCCCCAACGACGTCATCCGCGCCAACCACCGCAACCCGCGCAACTGGTAGTCGCGCAACGTCGCCCGCAGCGCCGCGGGCTGCCCCACCGCCTCCGCGCCCTCATCCGGCGTCTCGATCCGCTCGCGCAGCGCGTCCAGCCACCCGCTCGCCGCCACCGGCACCAGCTCACCGTCGACCTCGGCCGTGCCCGTCAGCACCGCGCCCAACGCGTCGATCGCCGTCAACGGCTTGATCGACCGCTCCCGCGCCCGCCGCGCCAACTCCGGATCCACCAGCAGCCACTGGTCGCGCAACCGCACCACCGGCCGGTGCGCCTCCGCCAACTGGTCCATCTCCGCCTCGGTCAGCGGATCGCCACCCAGCGCCAACTGCCAGTCGAACCCCAGCAGCCGCCCACCCCCGAAGAACGACGGCACGTCCGACGGCGGCGCCTGACCCTCCACCACCGCCCGCGACGTCAGGTCGCGCACCAACTCCCTCGGCCAGTGCAGGTCGACACCCACACCCGCCAGCCTGATCGCACCCCGCACTAGCAGGTCGGCCACGTCCTCGTCACCCAGCTCGACCTCGGCGGGCACCGACGCGTTCAGCAACTGCTCCAACGGCGCCCACGCCCGCGCCGCCCGCCGCACCGCCACCGCCGCGTCCAACCGCGCCCGCCCCGCCGCCCGATCGGCCCACAACCGGTCCGCGTCCACCACCAGCGACGGATCCGCCAGGCTGTGCACCTGCACCACCGCCCGGAACCGCCCGGTCACGAAGTCGCCCTCGATCCGCAGCGAGATCCGCACGCCCCGATCCGCCCACGACCTCAGGTGCGGCACCTTCTGCGGAGCCGCCGCCGCGAACACCGGCGCACCCGCCGCGTGCACGGCCGCCGCACCCCGCGGCATCCCGTCCGCCACCGCGTCGATGAACCCCCGCACCAACTCCTCGGCGTCCGCCAGTTCCGCGGGCTCACGACCGGGCAACGGCACCGCCCTGGCCTGCGGCGGCATCGCGGCCGCCAACGCGCGCACGACCTCCACGTCCATCGTCTCCAACGGCCCGACCCGCCACGCGTCGAACTCGCCCTCCGTCACCGACGGCACCAACCGCCCGCGCGCCACCAACTGCATCGCCACCACGACGGCCGCGCCCCAGAACGACGCCGCCGGGTGCGCGCCGGCCGTGCGACGGGCCCGGCTCAGCACGGGAACCGCGTCGGCGACCGGGACCCTCACCGTCGGCACCGTCCGCACCCAGCCGTCCGCGTCCGCGATCGTCAACTCGCCGTACTCCCCCTCCGGCAGGTCCACCCCGTAGAACGCCACGGTCGACGTCCTCGGCGGGTCAGCCGCCTCGAACACAGCTGCGCACCGTTCCAGCCCCACGAAAGCCCTCCCAAGATCACGAGATTCGGACGGTGCCGAGCCCCACCACGGCGATCACCATCCCAAACAGGTCCGACAGTTCCGCCGGGCCGACGACCTCGGCGGTACCTCGCCATGCCGGCGACGTCACCCGGTAGGGCGACACGGCACCGCCTCCGCCCCAGGTGGTGATCCCGAAAGCTCCTCCAACGGGTGAGAAACGGAACGCCAGTTCGGACGTTCGACGAGTGTGCCTGACAAGACCCAACTATTCAAACTTGAGTATCTATAGACATGACAGAACGGCAAAAGCAACCAGCAGGGTCAGCGACCCACCGACGGACCGGGCCAACTAGCCGCGCCACCGGGCGAGTCCGGCTCGCCCATCATCGGGTACTCGCCCGACTCCAGACGGCTGATCAGACCGAGCGTCCACGCGACGTCACCGGCCGCGGTGTGCTCCCACAACCCGTACAGCTCCTTCACGTGCGGCGGACTCCCCCACGACTCGCGCAGGTCGCGCGCCGAGTCCCGCCTGCCCTCCAGCACCTCCAGCCGCTGCTTGAGCAACCCGATCGCCTCCTCGCGGGTCAACGAGGGCAACAGGGCCAGCCCGGCACCGAGCATGTCCGGCCGCACGTCCGGCAGCCTCAACGCGTCCCGCAGCAACCGCAGGTACTCGACCTCGCCCTTGTCGGTCAGGGCGTAGTCCGTCCTGGCGGGCGGCACGATCGACTCGGACAAGCAGCCTTCCTTGGCGAGCTGCTTGAGCGCGTGGTAGATCGACCCCCACTTGACGTTCGCCCACTCGTCCGCGCCCCACGCCACGAGATCGGTGCCCACCAGGTAGCCGTGGGCGCTGCCGTAGCCCCGCACCACACCGAGCACCAGCAGTCGTGTCGCCGACATCCAAGTCCCACTCGTTCGAGGTGCGCCTGTCCACCGCCAGCGTAGATCCATCCGGCACGATGGCCCGATGCCCCACTCCGTGCGCCTGACCCCGCTGAACGCCCGACGGCGTCGAGCGGCTGCCGGCCGTCGCCGTGGCGGAGGCGACCGAGGAGAACGTGATGCCGCCGGTCGACGAGCCACCAGGCCGGTCGACCACGCGCCAGGACGCTTTCCGCCAGTTCTACCGCCTGCACCACGACGTCATGTACGAGGTGGTCGTGGACGACCGGACCGTCGGCATGATCCGGCTGACCCCGACCGCCGAGGACGGGACCGCCGAGACCGGCATGTGGCTGGGAGCCTCCACCAGGGGCAAGGGCATCAGTACGAGCGCGCTGAACGCCGTCCTCGACCGCGTCGCGGACCTCGGCTGGAAGACCGTCGTCGCCGACACGACCCCCCGGCCATCCGGGCGCTTGTCGGCTGCGGAGCGGCCGTGTCGCATGTCGGGGACAAGGTGCTGGCGACGCTCGTGTTGTAAAGGACTCTCTTCAGTCAACACTGAAGCAATAGTGACCACCGCTCCTGATTGGATGACAGGGTGACCCTCCCCCGGATCGACGTGCGCCAACGCCGGGCCCGACTCGGCACCCGGCACCTCCTCTCTCCCTCGACGCACGTGGACGCCGTCGAGGAGGTCGCGGACGCGCTCGTCGCCGTGCACGCCACCGACCCGGCCACCGTGTTCCTCTCCCTCGCGACCCGGCTGCGCACACCGGGGCACGAGCCCGTCGAGCGCGCGCTGTACGACGACGTGACGCTGCACCGCCTGCTCGCCATGCGCCGCACGATGTTCGTCGTCCCCGCCGACCTCGCTCCCCTGGTGTACGGCTCGACCGGCGTCACCATCGCGGCGCGGGAACGCGCGAAGCTCCTCACCTACCTCGCCGACGGCGTCGGCTGGGACGTCCGGCGGCTCGTAGACGTCCAACAGGCCGTCCTGGACGCCCTGCGCACCAGGGGCGAGGCCACGGCCGTGCAACTCGGCCAGGACGTACCCGCCCTCTGCGAGCAGGTCGTCGTCGCTCCGGGCAAGTCCTACGAGACCAAGCAGAACGTCTCCAGCCGGATCATCCGCATCCTCGCCTGCGACGGCCTCATCCGCCGCGCGCGACCACGCGGATCGTGGATCAGCAGCCAATTCCGCTGGACCACGGCGACCCCGTGGCCGGACCTGCCCCTCGCCGACACCCAGGCCGAACTGGCCCGCCGGTGGCTCGCCTCCTACGGCCCGGCGACGGCCGCCGACCTGAAGTGGTGGACCGGCTGGTCGCTCACCGCTACCCGCAAGGCACTGGAGGGCATGGACGAGGTCGAACTCGACGAGGGCACGGGCTACGTCGTGCCCGGCGACACCGGACCGGTCGCGGAACCCGAACCGTGGGTGGCGCTGCTGCCGGGGCTGGACTCGACGACGATGGGCTGGCGCGACCGCGACTGGTACCTCTCCCCCGCTCACGTGCCGCGGTTGTTCGACACGATGGGCAACGCGGGACCAACAGTGTGGTGCGACGGCCGCGTGGTCGGCGCGTGGGCGCAGCGAGCCGATGGTGAGATCGTCTGGAACCTCCTCGATGATGTCGGCGCCGACGCCGAAGCGCTGATCGCCCGTGAAGCGGCCACGTTGGCGGGGTGGCTCGGAACGGTCCGGGTGCAGCCCCGCTTCCGCGCTCCGCTGGAGCGAGAACTGTCCCGTTAAGTCGCGGTCGGGGCGACCGTCGTTGTGGAGCACGCGGCAGTTGATCGACGGGATCCGGTGGCGGGTTCGTGTCGGTGCGTCGTGGCGGGACGTTCCCGCCACGTATGGCTTCTGGTCGGTTGTGTGTGCGTTGTTCCGGCGTTGGCAGCGGGCCGGTGTGCGGCAGGTGGTCCTGACCGCGTTGCGAGCCGGAGCCGATGCGGCCGGGCTGGTTACGTGGGATGTCAGTGTGGACTCCATGATCATGCGGGCGCATCGGCATGCGGCGGGTGTGCGGAAGGGAGATCTGCTGGCTGAGCCGCCGGGCGGGGTCAAGATCGAGCACGGCGACCACGCGTTGGGCCGCCCCCGCGGCGGGTGGACCACGAAGGTGCAC
>DATMCA010001839.1:0-6431 GCA_035559015.1 Umezawaea sp.
GGCGACGCCCTCGGACGTCACCTCGCGCGGGTTCGGGTACGAGCGGGAGGTGGCCAGCTCGACGGCCAGCGGCACGTCCTCCAGCGGGAAGTCCAGCGACCGCAACGAGGTCGGGCCGCCGACCTCGACGATCAGGTCGAACACGCCCGCGGGCGCGTCCGGCACCCCCATCGCCCTCGCGATCTTCTCCATCACCTCGGGCGCCGCGGGGGCGTTGTACGCCATGGCGTGCGGGAGGACGACGGTGTGCGTCTCGGCGTGCGGCAGGCCGAACGAGCCGCCGAGGGTGTGGCACAGCTTGTGGTGCAGGCTCATGCCGACGGAGCCGAGGCACGTCCCCGCCAGCCACGCGCCGGTCAGCAGGTCCGCTCGGGTGTCCACATCGGACGGGTTGGCGGCCAGCGCCCTGAGGCCGCGGGAGATCCGGGTGATCGCGTCCAGCGCGATGGCGTCGGTGACGGGTTCGGCCTGCGGGGAGTACAGCGCCTCGACGGCGTGCGCGAGCGCGTTGATCCCGCTGGTGACCGACAGCGCCACCGGCAGGCCGAGGGTGAGGTCGACGTCGTAGACGACGGTCTCCGGGCGGATCTCCGGGGCGGACCTGGTGGTCTTGCGCCCCTCCTTGGTCTCGCCCAGGACGGCCGTCACCTCGGAGCCCGAGTACGTCGTCGGCACGATCACCTGCGGCACGTTGGTGCGCGCGGCCAGCGCCTTGGACAGGCCGGTCGTGGAGCCGCCGCCGATCGCGACCACGCAGTCGGCGCTGTTCGAGCGCAGCACCTCCAGCGCGCGCTCGGTCACCTCCACCGGCGTGTGCATCGCGGCGTCGTCGAACCGCGCCGCGAGCGACGGGCCGAGAGATTCCCCGACCCGTCGGGCGACGTCGTCCAGCCGCCTGCTCGCCAGCAGGAGCACGCGGTTGCCGCCGACCCTCTCCACCTCGGCCCGCACCTGCGAGATGGTGCCGGAGCCGAAGACGATCCTGGTCGAGCGGACTTCGTGGACGAAGGGCTTCATCAGGCGGTGAACTCCGAGGTTCGGTTCGGGCTCGCCTCGGCGAGCAGCTTGGGCAGCGTCTGCAGTGACGCGTCCGCACCGTAGCTGGGAGTGGCGGGCTGCTGCCGCCAGGACTCGTCGATGCCGCCCGCGTCGTACGCGTCGAAGCCCAGGTCCTCCACGAGCTGGAGCACCTTCGCCTTGGCGGCCTCGTCGTCACCGGCGACCGGCAGCGCGATGCGGCCCTCGGTGCCCTTCGGCACGCCCTTGTCCTGGAGGTGCTGCGCGTAGATGCCGTTGAAGACCTTGACGACGGGGTGGCCGAGCTGGTCGGAGACCCAGCGGCTCTCGGTCACGCCGTTCTCGATCTCGTCGATCCGGCCGTCGCGCTCGCGCGGGTAGTAGTTGCCGGTGTCGATCACGGCGACGCCCTCGGCGGCCTCGTCGAGCAGGCCCTTCGGCAGGGTGGCGACCTTCGCCTGCGGGATGGTCACGACGACCACCTCGGCGCCGCGCGCGGCCTCGGTGAACGGCACCGGCTTGGCGCCGGTCTCGGCGGCCAGGTCCGCCAACGTCTCCGGCCCCCGCGAGTTGGCCACCGACACGTCGTGGCCGAGAGCGGTCAGCCTGCGCGTGAGCGCTCCGCCGATGTTGCCCGCTCCGATGATGCCGATCTTCACGTGTGCTCCTCGGTGTGGAATCCGTGGTGTTCAGCTCTGTCTGGAATCCGTGGTGCTCAGCTTGCCTTCGTACGGGTCAACGCGCGCGGCCACATGGATCATTCCGGCGGATCCGCAAGACTGCGGGCGCACGTTCCGGCACACGGGGGAAGATCCTCAGCGAATCCAGGAACGGGGTGGTCCGGACGGTGGCGCACTTACCCGAGCCCTGCGACCCCGGCCTCGACCAGGAGGTCGTGCGGCGGGCGGTCTGCGGTGACACCGCGGCGACCCGGCTCCTGCTGGAATCGGTCCGTCCCGTCGTGATCCGCTACTGCCGGGCGCGGGTCGGGCGGCACGAGCGCACGTTCGGGTCGGCGGACGACGTGGCCCAGGACATCTGCCTCGCCGTGCTGACCGCGCTGCCGACGTTCCGCGACCAGGGCAGGCCGTTCCTGGCGTTCGTGTTCGGCATCGCCGCGCACAAGGTCGCGGACGCCCACCGCGCGTCCGCGAAGAACCGCGCCGAGCCGATGTCCGAGCTGCCCGACGTCCAGGAGACGGCCGCGGGGCCCGAGGAACGGGCCGTGCTCGACGATCTGTCCACTCGTATGGGTGGATTGCTGCGGACACTCCCGGACCGTCAGAGGGAGATACTGGTACTCCGGGTGGTGCTCGGGATGTCCGCGGACGAGGCGGCTGCGGCGATCGGGTCCACCGCCGGTGCCATTCGGGTGGCGCAGCACCGCGCGTTGACGCAGTTGCGCAAGGTCGTGGGCGCTTCGGGTCGTTAGGCCGTGACCTGCGGCTCCTCTACCTTCACCACGGTGAGCGACGAGAACCCCGTGGGGGTGTTGCGCTCCGCGGTGGAATCCGCGCTGCGCCAGGTGCTGGACGCCGGTGCCGCGCCGGATCCGGGCGCGGTGATCGACCAGGCGATGGTCGACTTCGCCTTCGTCGTCGCCGCGGTGCAGCGCGAACTGGCCGAGCTGGCCGAACGGGAGCCGCTGGGCGAGGTCGCCGCCGCGCGCACGCACCTGGGGGTGGCGTTCGGGCACTTCGGCAACGGGTCGACCGCGCGGGGCCGGGCCGAGCTCATCACCGCGCGGGCCCTGCTGACCGCGTCGGACGACGCCGACCTCGCCCACCAGTGGAGCCTCTGAAGCGGGAAAGTCGGCGGAGGTAGGCTTTCCGCCATGGCTTCCCAGGCAGCGATCGGCTTCACGCGCGGCGCACCCTCGTTGGACATCATCGACACCGAAGGTCTGGTCGAGGCGACCCAGCTCGCCTTCGCCAACGACGCCGCGGGCACGACCGCGTACGGCACGGCCGTCGGCTACGTGCCGCTGCGCAAGTGGATCGCCGAGCAGCACGGCGTCCCGGTCGAGCAGGTGCTGGTCACCAACGGCTCGATGCAGGCGGACGCGTTCCTGTTCGAGCAGCTCGTCTCCCCCGGTGACGCCGTCATCGTCGAGGCGCCGACCTACGACCGCACCCTCCTGAACCTGCGTCAGCGCGGCGCCGAGGTGCACCCGGTCGCGCTGCACGAGGACGGCATCGACGTCGACGCGGTCGAGGCGCTGCTGGAGAGCGGTGTGCGCCCGAAGCTCGCGCACATCATCCCCAACTTCCAGAACCCGGCCGGGTACACGCTCGCGGCCGACAAGCGCCATGCGCTCGTCGCGCTCGCGGCCGAGCACGGCATGACGATCTTCGAGGACGACCCGTACTACTCGATCCGCTTCGAGGGCGAGCAGATGCCCACGATGCTGTCGCAGGACAAGTCCGACAAGGTCGTCTACGCGTCGTCGTTCTCCAAGACGGTGTGCCCCGGCATCCGGGTCGGCTACCTCGTCGGGCCGGTGTCGGTGATCGAGGGCATCACCAAGCTCGCGACCACGACCTACATCTCCCCCAACATGGTCGCGCAGTCGATCGTGAACCAGTTCTGCCGGTCCGGTCGCCTCGACAAGTCGATCGACACGGTCCGCGCGGCGCTGCGGGAGCGCAAGGACGCCCTCGTCACGGCGCTGGCCCGCGAGCTGCCCGCGGCCGAGTACACCGCCCCGCAGGGCGGCTACTTCATGTGGGTCCGGCTGCCCGGCGTGTCGATCGACGCGCTCGCGGTCAAGGCGGCCGAGCACGGCGTCGCGTTCGTCAAGGGCGCGGACTTCCTGCTCGACGGCGGCGACGACTCGGTGCGCCTGGCGTTCTCCGGTCTGTCGGTCGGCGAGATCGACGAGGGCGTCACCCGCCTCGCGGCGGCTGTGCGTGCGCTCGACGCGTGATGCGTGACCAGTCCGTAGGCGAGTTCCTGGAGCAGTTGGCGGCGCGGGTGTCCGCGCCGGGTGGTGGGGCGACCGCCGCCCTGCACGCCGCGCAGTCCGCGGCGCTGCTGGGCATGGTCGCCCGCTACAGCGACGGGCCGAAGTACGCCGAGCACGCGGTGACCATCTCGTCCGTGCTGTCCGAAGTGGACGTCCTGCGGGTGGAGGCGCTCCAGCTGGCGGACGACGACGCGCGGGCGTTCACCGCCGTGACCGACGCGTACCGGCTGCCGAAGGGCCCGGAGCGGTCCGCGGCCATCGCGGAAGCGCTTGCGGGAGCGGCGGTCCCGCCCACGCGGACCATCGCCGTCGCCGAGCGGCTGGTCGCGCTGGCCGAGGTGCTGCTGCCCGTCGGCAACCGCAATGTGATCACCGACGTGGCCGCGGCGGCGGACGCCGCCCGTGCCGCGGCGACCACGGCGCGGGTCAACGTGGAGATCAACGGCGCCGCCGTGGTGTCCGATGTAGACGCACTGGTCGCACGAGCGGACCAGGTGACCGCAAGCGTTCGCGAGGAGATCCGCAAGTGATCACTCTGTCCGGCAAGGAATTCGCCGCGACGATTCGCGAGGACGTGACCGAGCGGGCGGCCAAGCTGGCCGCCGACGGCACTCCCCCACGACTGGCCGTCGTGACGGCGACCGACGACGAGGCCAGCGCCTGGTACGTCCGGTCGATCGCCAAGGCCGCCGCCAAGGTCGGCATCACCTGCGATGTCGTGGACCTCGGGTCCACCGCCACCGGACCCGACGTCACCGAGGCGCTGACGTCGCTGAGCGCGGACGGTGCCGTGCACGGCGTCATCCTCCAGACACCGCTGCCCGACGGGCTGTCGGTCGCGGAGCTCGCCGGGAACATCGCCGTGCGCAAGGATGTCGACGGCTCGAACCCGACGTCGCTCGGCAGGCTCGCCGCCGGCCTGCCCGCGTTCGCGCCCGCTACCGCGGCGGCCGTCGTGGCGCTGCTGGACCACCACGAGGTCCCGCTGGAGGGCAAGCACGTCGTCGTGGTCGGCCGGTCGGTCGTCGTCGGCAAGCCGGTCGCGCACCTGCTGCTGGACAAGAACGCCACCGTGACGGTCTGCCACTCGCGGACCGCCGACCTGCCCGCTGTCACGAGGACCGGCGACGTGCTGGTCGCCGCCGTCGGCAAGGCCGGGCTGATCACCGCCGAGCACGTGGCCGAGGGCGCGGTCGTGGTCGACGTGGGCACGAACGCCACCGCCGACGGCGGGCTGGTCGGGGACGTGGACCCCGCCGTGGCCGAGAAGGCCGGGTCGCTCACCCCCGTGCCCGGTGGTGTCGGGCCGGTGACCACCGCCCTGCTGCTGCGGCACACCGTGGAGGCCGCCGAGGCCGCCCAGTCCGTTCCCGGCCGACGGCGCCAGCCGAGCTGGCGTCGCTGACGGATAGGGCCCCGACCTCGGTCGGGGCCCTATCCGCTGGTCAGCCGAAGAGGTTGGCCAGCGCCGTGTCGGCGATCCGCTCCAGGTCCGCGGCGGGCAGGCGGGTCTTGGCCAGGAACTCCACGCCCTGCATCACGGCGACGAGCACCTTCGCCTGAGCGCCGGTGTCCACGGTCGGGCCGAGGTCGCCCTCGCTCTTGGCGTCGTCCAGCACCCGTGTCAGCAGGACCTCGATCGTGTCGAACGCCTTGCGCGACTTGCGCTGCACTTCCTCGTCGCGCTCGTTCAGCTCGGCGGTGCTGTTGGCCAGCATGCAGCCGCGGGCGGTGGCGCCGCGCGCCGACTCCAGGACCAGCGCGCGGACGCGGTCGGCCGCGGGCTCCGGGCCGGCGAGCAGGTCGCGGACGTCGGACACGCTGTCGACGCAGTAGCCCTCCAGCACGCGGAGGAACAGCTGGTGCTTGTCGCCGAACGCGCCGTAGAGGCTGCCCTTGCCGAGGCCGGTGGCCTTCATCAGGTCGTCCATCGACGTGGCGGCGTACCCGGTCCTCGCGAACTGCTCGCGCGCGGCGTCGAGCACCTTCTCCTCGTCGAACGCGCGGGGCCGTGCCATGCCCCGATCCTACCCGTGCTTGACCGATCGGTCCGGAACCGGACCGACCGGTCGGACGGGCTCAGGCCTCGTTGTTGGTGTCGGGGTCCGGGCCGACCCTGCGGTCCTTGTTCAGCGCGGACAGCGCGGTCACGTCGGCGTCGTCGAGCGTGAAGTCGAAGACGTCGAGGTTCTCCGCGATGCGCGACGGCGTCACCGACTTGGGGATGACGACGTTGCCGAGCTGGAGGTGCCAGCGCAGCACGACCTGCGCCGCGGAACGGTCGTACTTGGCGGCGATCGCGCCGATGGCCGGGTCGTCCAGCAGGCCCTTGCCCTGGCCGAGCGGGGACCACGCCTCGGTGACGACGCCGTGCTCCGCGTGGAACGCGCGCAGCGGCTCCTGCGTGAGGTACGGGTGCAGCTCGACCTGGTTCACCGCGGGCACGACA
>DATMCA010001840.1:0-5390 GCA_035559015.1 Umezawaea sp.
GCCGACGCCGTCGCCGAGCTGGAATTCGCCAGCACCATCAGCACCAACAGCTGCACCTGGATCTTCTAGCAGTCGGGTAGGTGCCGTTGGCGGGCGGCGCGACCCGTCGCTCGCCGACGGCACGCCGGACCGGAGGTGGTCACTACCAGCGGCGGGGGGTTCGGCCGCGGCGCCCGGCGGGCAAGGTGGGGCTGGGAAACCGAACTGGCAGGGGGTGAACTCGCACCGTGTTGAAACGATCCACGAGTGACCTGGGACCGGTTCACCTCAGGCCGAGTGCGCAGGACGTCGGTTCGCCGGTCGAGTCGACGTTGCTGGACGTGTCCCTGCTGATCGAGTCGGAGGTCGTCCACCGGGGGATGAGGTCCCTGCTCGACCACATCGCCAGGGTCCGGAGCGTCTCGACGTGGCCGTCGCGCGTCCGGATCGGGCAGGCGGGCGGGGAACGGCACGTCCACCACGTGGTCGTCGTCGGGTTCGACGAGTGGCACGGGCTGGCCGACCTCGGGCCGGCACCGGCCGGTGAGCGGCCCTGGGTCCTTCTCCTGGGCGACGAAGCGCACATCGGGGAGATCTCGCTGCGGAACGAACTGCCCTGCGACGGCATCATGATCCTCACCGGTCTCGACACCGCCGTGCTGGACTCCACCCTGGGTCGGGTCGTCGCCGGGGAGTGGCCGATGCCCGCCGTCCTGGCCCGCGACCTGCTCGCGGAGCGCCGGTCCAGGTCGCACCGGCCCGCCGGTCACCCCGTCGCGTTGACGGCCAGGGAGCACGAGGCGTTGGACCTGCTGGCCCGCGGCCTCAGCAACAAGCAGATCGCGGCGGCACTCGGGATCTCCTCGCACGGCGCCAAACGGCTGGTCGCCGCGTTGTTCCTGAAGCTGGGCGCTCCCAACCGCACGACGGCCGTGGTGATCGCGATGAACGAGGGCCTGGTGTGATCAACGCCGGCCGCGGTTCTCGTCGTCGCCCGCCGCACGGGCGAACGCCTCGCCCAACTGCCCGCGGGAGTGGATGCCGAACTTGCGGTAGACCTGCTTGAGGTGATCGGCGACGGTGTGCTCGCTGATGGCCAACCGCACGGCGATTCGCGCGCGGGTAAGGCCTTCGGCGGCCAACCGGGCCACCCGCCGCTGTTGCGCGGTCAGGTCGCGGTCCCCCTCGGGGCGCGCCCCGGCCGCGTCGACCTCGGCGCGGGCGCGCTCGGCGAACGCGTCCGCGTCCAGGGCGACGAAGGTCTTGTGGGCCCGCGCGAGGTGGTGGGCCGCCTCGGTGCGCCGCTTCCCGCGCCGGAGCCATTCGCCGTACAGGAGTTGGGTCCTGGCCGTGTCCAGCACGGCCGCGGTCGGCTCCAGCAACCGGATCGAGGCCTGGAAGTGCTGTTCGGCGTGGGCGTCCGGCGCCCTGAGGGCGTGGGCGCGGGCCAGGAGGCCGCGCCCCCACGGGGAACCGCTCGCCCCCACCCGGACCGCCAACCGGTCGTGGGCGGCCGCGGCGGCCTCGGTGTCCCCAACCCTGACCGCGGACTCGACGAGGTCCGCGAGCACCTGGCCGCCCAGACCGGGCGCGTCCCGCGCGTACACCAGCCGCGACCACACCAGCGCGTCGTCGTACTCCCCGCGGGAGAGGGCGATCCTGACCATCAGCAGGTGGCACAGGGAGACCAGGAACCCGTACCCGGCCCGCTCGGCCAGCGTGATGACCTCTTCCACCCCGGCGCGCGCTTCCCTCGTTCCCCGCGCCGCACCGGCCACCGCTCGGACCGCGGCCCGGACCAGCCGTCGACCGCCGGTGTGGGGCACGGTCACCTCGTCGGGATCCCAGCGCGCCGCGTGGCCCCGCGCGAGGGCGAAGGGCGTGACGCGCAGGATCCGGACGTCGAGGTCGCGGGCCCCCGAGCCGACGGTCCGGTCGAGCAGGCGTGCGCCGCGCTCGACGTCCCACAGTTCGAGCAGCGTCACGGCCATCAGGGACTGCCACCGACGGCACCGCGACCCGGCGGGGTCGGCACCGTCCACAGTGTCCAGTGCCGTGGCCGTGCGGCGCATCAGCGGCACCGCTTCCGCATATCCGGCGGTGACCCGCACGGCGAGCCCCGTCGCGAGGACACCCGTCGGCGTCGGCCGGTCGGCGGGGACCGCGTCCAGCACGTGCCGGGCGAACCGGCCGAGTGTCCGGCCGTGCGCGAGGAGTGCCCCGTCGAGCGCTTCGAACCAGGTGTCGCCCGCCGCGCGGGCGTCGAGGAGCCCCAGGTCCCCGAGGACGTCGTCCAGCGCCACCAGGGTGTCCTCGTCACCCGCCCTGGCGTGCAGGACCGCCCGGATCCGGGAGAGTTCGAGGCGGAGGTCGGAGTCGGACGGCGTCGGCCCCACGTCGTCCAGCAGCGCACGGGTCGACCGGTAGTCCTTGGCCAGCAACGAGGTGCGGGCGGCGGACACCAGACGGGCCGCCCGGCGGTCCTCGTCGCCCAGTTCCGCCGCCTTCCGGTGGTAGGTCCGGGCTCGCGGGTGCTCGCCGAGCGCTTCCGCTCGTCGTGCCGCGGCGTCGAGGTCACGGGCCGCCGCCTCGTCGGGCCCGCGCGCGCCCAGTGCGGCGTGCCAGGCCCGCCGGTCGGGATCACCGAGGACGAGTCCCAGCACCACGTGGATCCTGCGCCGGAGGATCGGGGTGGCCCGGCCCACGAGCGCCAGGGCGAGCAACGGCCGCCGGAACACCGGGTGCGGGTCGAACGACAGCAGGTCGGCCACCTCGTCCGGTCGGACCTCGGAACCCAGCAGCGGGGCGGCTTTCCGCAAGTCCTCCACCGTGGCCGACGGTTCCACCGCGGCGAGCAGCGCCAGCAGGCCCGCCGAGGCGGAGCGCGCCGCCACGCACCGCAGCAAGTCGGTCTCCAGCCGTTCGGGCAGGCCGAACCACTCGTCCGACCGGCGTCCGGCCACGTGCTGCCGGGCGAAACCGGTCAACGCCAACGGGTTCCCGCGGGCGATGTCGACCAGCCGCTCCGCGGAGAACTCGTCGACGTCCTCGGCCAGCGACGCCAGCAGCGCTGTGGACTCGTCGTGGTCGAGCGGGGCGAGCCGCACCGCACGCAGCCTTCCCAGCGGGTCGTCCTGGTCCGGCCGGTCGCGCACGCAGAACAGGAAACCGCGGACGGATCTCCTGGCACCACGGCAGATGGCGCTCAGCGCCGCACCCGTGGCCCGGTCGAGCCACTGCGCGTCGTCGACCACGTAGAGCACCGGCTCACCGCCGGCCGCCCGGTCGAGCAACGCCGAGGTGGCCTGGACGACGGCCGCGGCCGACGCCGTCCCCGGACGTTCACCGAACACGGCGTCGAGCGTTTCCCGGTGGCGGACGGGCAGGTCCGGCACGCCCTCGTGACCCGCCCGCAGCAAGCGGTCGAGCGCCGCGTACGGCAGGGGTTCCTCCGCCTCGATGCCGGGCACGCGCACCACGCGCACGCCGGTGGCCGACTCGACCACCTTCTCCACGAGGAACGTCTTCCCGATCCCGCACTCGCCTCGGAGGACCAGCGCGCCGCTGCGGCCGCCGCGCAGCCGTTCCACGAGTCCCAGCACGGCGCGGTGCTGGGCACTCCGGCCCACGAGTGCGGACGGCCCGCCGCGATCAGGTTCCACGAGCGCCTCACACCTCGGGTTCGACCGTGCGCGGCAGCAGCGCGGACAGCTCACGCCGGGAGTCGACGCCGAGCTTCCGGTACACCTTCTTCAGGTGGTAGGCAATCGTGTTCGCGCTGACGAACAGCGTCGTCGCGATGGCCCCGTTCGTCAGGCCCCGTGCGGCCAGCTCGGCGACCGCCCTCTCCTGGCTGGTCAACCCCGTCGGCGGCCACGTGCCGAACTCGTCCGTCCGCGCCCCCGCGGCCCGCGACTCCGCCGCACACCGCTGTGCCGGCGGGAGAGCGCCCATCGAGGTGAACATCCGGTGGGCCGTGCGCAGGTGGGCGACGGACTCGGCGCCGCGGCCCTCGCGGCGCAGCCACTCGCCCCAGAGCAGGTGCGTGCGCGCGTGCTCCAGCGGCAGAGCGTCGGGGGCGAGCCGTTCGGCGGCCGTCGTGAACAACGCCTCGGACTCGGCCCCGGAAGCCGTCAGCGCTCGACTCCGGTCGAGCACCCCACGTCCCCAGGAGGAGCCGGCGACCTCGACGCGCTCTTCGAGGCGCCCAAGCCCGGCGGCGGCGAGTTCCCGGTCGCCGACGCGGACCGCGGCCTCGACCAGGTACGGCAGGACGAGGTTCCCCACACCCGGCGGGTCCAGGTGGTAGACGTCCCTGGCGTGACCGAGGGCCCTGCGGTACCGGCCCTGCGCCACGTCGACCACCGCCAGTGCGAACGAGCACGTCGCCGCGCCCAGGCCGTACCCCACCGCCGTGAAGTTGGCCTTCATCGCGGACGCCGTCGCCCGCACCTGCCGGGTGTGGCCGCGCAGGGCGTCCGCCACCAGGATCGCCAGCGCGGCCCGGTTCGCGGGAACCCCCAGCCTGGTCCCGACCTCCCGCACCTCGCGGCTGTGCTCCTCGGCGACGTGGAACCGGCCCGCCAGGGCTTCCTGGTGGGCCAGGGCGACGAGGCTAGTGTAGAGGCCGGTCAGCGCACCGTCCCGACGGCAGGCCGCGGCCATGCGCTCCAGCGCGCGCCTGCCGACCACGAGGTCCCAGATCTCCAGGCTCAGCAGGTTGGTCAGGATGGGCTCGCGCCCGATCTGCGACGTCCTGCCCCCGTCCTCGGGCACCAGCGCTCGGCGCAGTGGCTCGACCACGTCGACCCGTCCGCGGGACAGGCGAACGGCGAGCGCCCGCACCACGGCCTCGTCGGCCCCCGGTTCGCGGCCCGTCCGGCTCAGCAGCGGCCGGGAGGCCGCCACCAACCGGTCCAGCACGGGATCCGCCGGACCGCGGCAGGCGAGCAGGGCCGCGTTGACCGCCTGGATCCAGATCCGGCGGGCCAGCCGTTCATCGCGCACCCGCCACTCCTCGACGGCGGCACCGAGCAGGGTCGCGGCCTGCGACGCCCGCGCGGACCACGTGAGCGCGGCGCCGCGGACGCGGTCCGCGTCCTGCCCCGAGCGCACGCACGCGTGCGGTCCACCCGCCCGGTCGAGCAGTGCGACGCTGAGGTCGTTGTCACCGGCCAGTTGTGCGGCGCGGGCGGCGGCCACCAACCGCCGCGACCGCGTCCGGTCGTCGGTGCTCAGCTCGGCCGCTCGCACCAGGAACGTCGACTCCGCCAGGTGACCGCCGCGCGACCTCGCCCGCGCGGCGGCGTCGGCCAGTTCAGCCGCTACGCGCTCGTCGGGTTCCGCGAGTGCGGCGGCCCGGTGCCACACCCGCCGCTCCGGATCGGTCGTGACGTCGACGACCTCGCCGA
>DATMCA010001841.1:0-3105 GCA_035559015.1 Umezawaea sp.
CCGGGGAGGACCGGTACCGGGTGAGAGCCCACCTGGAGGGTGATTTTCCTGGCGGGGTCGCCGATCTGGCGTTTGACTTCACCGTGGACGGCGAGCTGATCTCGTCGTTGGTGATCGGGTAGGGGGAGTTGTGGCTGTACTGCTGTCCATCGGGGAGTTCTCCACGATGACTCGGCTCAGCCGGAAGGCGTTGCGGCACTACCACGACGTGGGGGTGTTGGAGCCGGCGCGGATCGACCCGGAGACGGGGTACCGGTTCTACGACACGTCGCAGGTCCGGTCCGCCCACCTCATCCGGCAGTTCCGCGAACTGGACATGCCGGTCGCCGAGGTGAAGGCCGTCTTGGACGCGCCCTCCGACGCCGTGCGGAACGAGGTGATCGAGGCGCACCTGCGCCGGTTGGAGGAACAGGTCGAACGAACCCGCGAGGCGATCGCCTCACTACGAGGACTGCTGGGCCCGCAGCCCTCACCACCCACCAGCCCCCCCATCGACCTCCGCTCGCAACCCGCCGTGAGAGCGGCCGCCGTGACCGCCGTGGTCGGCATCGGCACTGTCGTGGACTGGTGGCGTGGCGCCGTCTCGGAGATATCGACCGTCCTGTCCGGAGCAGGCGTCACCCCGGCCGGCGTGGTCGGCGGCCTCTACTCGATCGAACTGTTCAGCGACGAGGAAGGAGAAGCCTCCGTCTTCGTCCCCGTCGACGTCGTCATCCCCCCGACCGGCCGCGTACGGATGCTCGACGTACCAGCCGCATCACTAGCCGTGACCCTCCACTCCGGCCCGAACGAGGACCAGGCATACGGCCAACTCGGAACCTTCGTCGCCGAAAACGGCATCGGCGCCCCCGGTCCCGTACGCGAGTACTACGTGGAAGGAGGCACCGAGATCTGCTGGCCAATCACCTCAGTGACTTCAGCGTAAACCGAATCCAACCTGGTCGATGGTCCACCCGAACAGTTGCTGATACTCCAACCGCACTTGATCTGAGTGTCGCCTTCGCTCGGTAGTAGGCATGGCGCATCCGGTGTTGATGGCGTCCGCGCCAGTAGGATCATGTTCAGGTCGAGGCTCGGTCGGGTTTGCGGACGATCAGTTGTGCCGGGGGACGCTTGATCTCGCCGAGCGCCAGTGTCACCCGGATCAGCTCGTCGTCGACGGTATCCATTGGGGCGCAACACAGGTAGAACGCCAACTCGTGCCCCTGGCGTCCAGCGCTCGGGCGAGCATCAACGGCGCCCAGGCGGTCTTGGCCGCGCCACATCCTCGGACACGGCCGCCTCCCGACAGCTGCCGGGTCCGTCGGCCACCAGGACACCATCGTGGTTGCTCAGCAAGGTTGTCGTTGCTACCGCGTTCGCGTAGTCGTTGCGGTTGTCGGGTTGTAGGCCGCCGAGCAATGAGACACACGGGAGGGCATCTGACCTTGGCCTGCGCGGTGACCCGCTGTCGGTACCTCGGTGGCCCGAAGCTGATCGCCCGGCGAACTCCGCTCGTGCGGTCGGAATTCGCCGGACGCTGTCGGTTCTCGGGTCGACGTCGAGACTCGGGAACACCCCTCGGTCAGAGGGCAGCCTGTTCCAGTAGGGCGGTGGCGATGTAGAGGTCTTGCAGGGCGATGCCGGAGCTGTCGAAGACGGTGGTCTGGTCGGGGGCGGTTCGGCCTTCGGTGGTGCCGGTGAGGACGTGGCCCAGGGCGGTGATGGTGCGGTGTTTGGGGGCGTGTTGGAATTCGCCGATGGTGGTCGACTGAGGTGGGAGGTCGCAGTACAGCGAGGCTGTGATGAGGAGGTCTGGAGGGAGTTCCTGCTTGCCCTTGGCGTCGGAGCCCATCGAGGCGATGTGGGTGCCGGGGCGTACCCAGTCCGGTTGGAAGAGAGGGGTTCTGGCCGTGGTGGCGGTGACGATGAAGTCGGCCTCGGTGACCGCCTGCTCCGGGGCGGTGAGGACGGCGGGTAGGGAAGCGTTCCTGAGGCGGGTCACGAGGTCGTGGCCGTGGGATTCGGTTCGGGCCACTACGTTGATCTTGTCGAAGGCGCGGATCTTGGCCAGGGCCAAGCATTCGTAGAACGCCTGGTGTCCGGTGCCGAAGATGGTGAGCACCGTGGCGTTGGGGTTCGCCAGGGTGTTGGCCGCCACGGCGTCGGCTGCCGCGGTGCGGTAGGCGTTGACGGTGGCCGCCTCCACGACCGCCGCGATGCGGCCGGTTTCCTGGTCCAGCAGGAGGATGGTGGAGTTGTGCCTCGGGGACGTGGTGTTGTCGGGCCAGTAGCTGCCGATCTTGACGCCCGCCACGTCCTGCGCCGCCGCGGACTTCATGGTGAACCTGTTCTGCGGGTTCGAGCCGTGGGCCGGGAGGGCGGGGAAGGTGGTGCTGGTGTCGGACACCGCGGCGATCAAGGCCGTGCGAACGGCGTTGTAGGCCAGCTCTTCGGTGATGAGGGCCGCTGAGTCCTCTTCGGACAGGAAGCGCACGGGGTTACCAGCCGTTCAGTCGTGGCCACGTCGTGGAGGACGTGGTCAGGTGGTAGCGGTCGTGTTGGGCCGCGGTGGCGCAGGCGTGGTTTGGGAGGATGCGGAGCTTTGTGCCCACGGGGAGGTGGGGGAGAGGGCCCTGGCGGGTGGACAGGACGCCGTGCTCCTGGCTGGCGCCGGTCATGAGGAGGTCCGGGATGAGGTCGCCGTTGATGTCGCAGACGAGACCGTAGCCCTGGTCCACGGGCTGGGCGGC
Source organism: Umezawaea sp. (assembly GCA_035559015.1). Classification (GTDB taxonomy): domain Bacteria; phylum Actinomycetota; class Actinomycetes; order Mycobacteriales; family Pseudonocardiaceae; genus Umezawaea. The sequence goes on from DATMCA010001841.1 coordinate 2,733, forward strand.
CGTGCCCCGGTCCCGTGAGGTGGCCATCCACCCGGCGTCGGTGAGGATCCAGCCCTTGTCCTCGCGGTGGCCGATCACGGTGGTGACCACGGACAGCGCGAGGTCTTCCAGGGTGCAGGCGCCGATCCCGGCCATGACGAGGTCGAAGAAGACGTAGTTGCCCGCGCGCACCTCGGTGACGCCGGTCAGGTCACGGGCGAAGTGGGCCGTGGGGGTGGAGCCGATGCTGACCACCGGGGCACCGAAGCCCGCCGCCCGCAGGGTCTCCGCCGCTCGAACGGCCGTGGCCCGTTCGTGTTCGGCGGCTGCGACGAGTGCTTCCTCGGTGTAGCAGTAGTAGGACTCGCCGGCGTGGGTGAGCACACCGCGCAAA
>DATMCA010001842.1:0-8109 GCA_035559015.1 Umezawaea sp.
AGACCGTGGCGACCGCGCGGCCCCGGTGTTCCGGCGTCGTCAGCGCGGTGGCGACCAGCGTGGCGGCCGGGGTGTACGCGGCGGCGCCGAGGGCGCTGACCACGCGGGCCGCCATGAGCAGCGGGTAGTTCGGGGCGAGCGCGGAGAGGATGTTGCCGAGCGCGGAGACGGCCAGTGCGACGACCAGCAGCTTGCGGCGGTTCCAGCGGCCGGTGAGGGCCGCGAGCACGGGTGCCGCGACGGCGTAGGAGAGCGCGAAGACGGTGAGCAGCTGGCCCGCCGTGGACAGCGACACGTCCAGTTCGCGGCTCACCGCGGGCAGCAGGCCGGACAGGATGTAGCCGCTGGTGCCCACGGTGAAGGCTCCGGCGGCGAGCAGGTAGGTGCGGGCTGACATCGGACTCCCAGCATCGGCTCAGTGGTTCGATGTAGACCGTACTACGAGTTTCATCGAACTACGACGTTTGTCGTACCATGGGTGACATGGACAACGCCCTGAAGCACCCGGACCGGAACCAGATCCGGATCGAGGCCGTCCTGCACGCGCTCGCCGACCCGGTCCGCCTCACGATCGTCCGCGCCCTCGCCCACTCGGACACCGGCATCGCCTGCGGGGCGATCGACCTCGACATCAGCAAGTCGACCCGCACCCACCACATCCGCACGCTCCGCGAGGCGGGCGTGGTCCACGTGCGGCCGGAGGGGACGTCCCGGATCAGCACACTGCGCCGCGAGGACTTGAACGCGCTGTACCCCGGCCTGCTGGACGGCGTGCTGGCGGCGGAACACTAACGTCGGCAATTATGCGGAATTGGTGTGGAATATTCTCCGCATACCGCTGAATGAGTTAAATAACCAGCACGTCCGAGGGATTCCACCGGGCCGCGTGGCCAATTCGTGGCCATTTCCTGGACATCCGCTGATCCGCTCGCACGAACCGCTGACCAGCCAGGAACCGACGGCTAGGGTTGGCCGCGTTCAGATCCCTGCCTGCCCCATTGGAGATCGCGCGCGGTGGACGTCCAACTCAGCATTCCCGAAAAATCCGCACTGCTCGCCCTCATGCTCTTCGTCGAGGAGGCGTCGAACCCGGCCATCAAGGAGGAGTACGGCTTCCCGATCGACAAGAAGGTCCGCGACCGCCTCGTCGGTTCCGGGTACATCACCGCGTACCAGTCCAAGGAACTGAAACGCGCGTTCGTGCACGAACTCACCGAAGCGGGCTGGAAGCAGTGCCGTGAGGAATTGGCCGCACCGACGCCCGAGGGCGTACACAAGGCGTATCGCCTGCTCTTCGGCCTCGCGCGCACCCTGGACCGCCACCTGACCAGGTCCCGCTTGGAGATGGCCGACGTCTTCGTGCCGCACACCTCGCCCAAGGTCGTTGAAGCTCCCCAAGCCGTCGACCCCGGCCGCGACATCCTCGCCGCGTACGACGAGCTGGTGTCCCGCCCCGGCGCGTGGGTGAGCCTGACCAGGCTGCGCGCCGCACTCCCGCACCTGACGCGGGACGAGGTGGACCAGGCCCTGCTGCGGCTGGACCTGGAGCCGTGGGCTTACCTCATCCCCGAGGCCAACCAGAAGACCTTGTCCGAGGCGGACCGCGAGGCCGCCATCCACGTCGGCGGCGAGGACAAGCACCTGCTGTCCATCGAACACGCATAGGGCCATGGACGACCTGGAGCGCAAGGCCCTGGAGAACCTGCGGTTCGATTGGGCGCCGACGCCCGAGGACGTTTGGAACCAGACCACGCCGCACGTCGAGGGGCTCAACGACGGCGCGCTGAAGACGGTCATGGCGGCGTACGAGGACGCCAAGGCCAGTCGTGGTCCGAGTCCGCTCGGCGTCGCCATCACCGGCCAACAGGGATCGGGCAAGACGCACATGCTCGGTGCGGTGCGAGCCGAGGTGCAGCGGCGGGGAGGCTACTTCTTCCTGGTGAGCCTGCTGCACGGCGACTTCTGGCAGAACATCGTCCACGCTCTGCGCGCTGGTCTGCACTACCCGGGTCTGAACGGTGAGAAGCAGCTCACGGTCGCGCTGACCAGGTTGGCGAACCAACTGGACCTGCCGGACGAGGCCAGGCGGCAGATCCTCGGCGAGGCTCCGCTCACCCGGTGGGCGCTCGACGAGGTCGTCCACGCGCTGGGCAAGCTGGATCCCCTGCGCGGCCACGAGTGCAGGCACACGGCCAGGGCGTTGATCCTGCTCGCGTCCAGGGACCTCTCCGCGAGCGAGGTGGGCGAGTCCTACCTCATCTCCGAGACCGAAGCCGTGCCGGGCGAGCGGCAGCAGTGGGGGATCCACCCCGCGCCGAAGACCTCCCACCAGGTCGTCGAAGAGCTGTCCCGACTGCTGTCGCTGACCGGGGCGAGCGTGCTCGCCATCGATCAGATCGACACCCTGATCTCCCAGTCCCTGCGTTCGACCGACGTGAAGGGCTCGACCTCGGTGGGTGTGGCGAGCGACTCGTTGATCGAGCAGATCGGCGGCGGCCTGATGGCGCTGCGCGAGTCGATGCAGAGGACCGTGTCCGTCGTGGCCTGCCAGCACCAGGTGTGGGAGAGCTTCAACGAGCAGGCGATCAAGTCGGTCGGCGACCGGTTCCGCCGGGAGTCGCGCCTGCAGACGGTGCCCTCGGCCGAAGTCGGGCGGGCGTTGGTCGAGACGCGGTTCCGATCCAGGTTCGCCGAGATCGGCTTCGACCCGCCCTACCCGACCTGGCCGGTCCTCCCGGAGGCGTTCTCGGGTTCTGTCCGGTTCACGCCGCGGAAGCTGCTCCAGCAGATCGACGACCACATCAGGACCTGTCTGGACGCGGGCACCCTGGTCACGCTGGCGAGCCTCACCAGCAGGATCGGTCTCACGCCGAGGCGAAAGCCGCAGGTCGAGTCCCTGTCCGACGACGAGATGTCGGAGCTGGACCAGAGGTTCGCCGCGCTGGTGTCGGAAGCCGATCCCGCGTCGGCGCTGGACAAGACGCGGGAAGACGCGCAAATGCCTGCCCTGCTGGACGCGGGCCTGCGCGCCTACATCTACGAGCAGGGCGAGGAGCGCAAGCAGTACAGCCTCGATCCGCGCCCAGGGGACAACCCCTCGTTGCACGCACGACTTCGACGGGTACTCGACCCGGAGACCGAGGACGAGGTCCACTGGTGCTTCCGGTCGATCGCGACCTCCAACCCCAGCGCGGCGCAGAACCGCATCCAGCGGCTGCGGATCAACGCGGGGCTCGACCCGGACATACCCAAGCGCAAGGCGTTCCTCCTGCGGACGGGCACGTGGCCGACCCACACGAAGAAGACCAAGGAGGTGCTCGAAGGATTCCTCGCCTCGGGCGGGGTGTTCATCGATCGTGTCGACACCGAGGACCTGAAGGCGTTCTCCGCGCTGGAGCGGCTGTGGAGCGACTCCCCTCCCGGATTCTCGAAGTGGCTCGAACACCGACGGCCCGCGAGCACGACCTCGTTGTTCCGCGCGGTCTTCGGCGAGCCGGAACCGCTGCCAGAGCCCGAGAAGTCGGACCTCCCCGAATCCCACGGCGACTTCGACGGCTGGCCGGACGAGGACCTCGATGTGGAGGAGCCGCCAGCACCGCCGAAAGCCGTTGTGCCGCCCGGGTTCGTGTCGTTGGGGGAGAGCACGGACACCGGGGAGCCGGTGCCGATCCCGTTGGAGGCGTTGCGGAAGCACGCGGTGATCTTCGCCGGGTCGGGGTCGGGGAAGACCGTGTTGATCCGGCGGCTGTTGGAGGAGTGTGCGCTGCAAGGGGTGTCGGCGATCGTGCTGGATCCGAACAACGACCTGGCGCGGTTGGGTGACGCGTGGCCGTCCGCGCCCGGCGGGTGGGGGGTCGGGGATGACGTGAAGGCCGCGGACTACCTGGAGCACACGGACGTCGTGGTGTGGACGCCGCGGCGGGAGTCGGGGCGGCCGTTGAGCTTCCAGCCGCTGCCGGACCTGGCGGCGGTGGCCGGTGATCCGGACGAGTTCGGGCTCGCGCTCGACACGGCGGTGGCCGGGTTGGCGCCACGGGCCCGCGCGGACGGGTCGACGGCGAAGGCGGACCTGGCGCGGGCGGTGTTGAAGGAGGCGCTGGCGTACTTCGCGCACACCGGCGGCGGCAGCCTCGAAGCGTTCCTCGACCTGCTCGGCGACCTGCCGGACGGCGTCACCTCGCTCACCAAGGGCCAGGCCATGGCGGCCGACATGTCCCAGACCCTCACCGCCGCGATGATCAACGACCCGCTGTTCGGCGGCTCCGGCACACCTCTCGACCCCGGTGTGCTGCTCACGCCCGCGCCCGGCAAGCGCGCCCGGATCTCGGTGATCAGCCTGATCGGCCTGCCCACCGACGAGCAGCGGCAGAGCTTCGTCAACCAGCTCCAGATGGCGCTGTTCGCGTGGATCAAGCAGAACCCGGCGGGCGACCGGCCGCTGGGCGGGCTGTTCGTGATGGACGAGGCGCAGACGCTGGCGCCGTCCGGCGCGATGACGGCCTGCACGTCGAGCACGTTGGCGCTCGCCTCCCAGGCCCGGAAGTACGGGCTGGGACTGGTGTTCGCCACGCAGGCGCCGAAGGGCATCCACAACCGGATCGTCGGCAACGCGGCCACGCAGTACTTCGGCTTCATCAACAGCCCCACCCAGGTCAACGCCGCCAAGGAGATGGCGGCGGCCAAGGGCAGCACCGTCCTGGACATCTCCCGGCTCAACGCGGGCCAGTTCTACGCCGTCGGCGAGGGCATGCCGTTCCGGAAGGTCCAGTCGCCCATGTGCCTGAGCCACCACCCGTCCAGCGCTCTGACCGCCGAGGAAGTCCTGGTCAGAGCACGCACCGACCAGCACTAGGAGACTCGCGCACGTGGACCTCGTCATCCAGGGACTGGTCAAGGAGTTCCAGGAAGTCCAGAGCCTGACCGAACTCCCGCAGAGCGAGGCGTTCGAGGCGTTCGCCGCCTACTGCGTGCTGAGCTCGTACTACGAGAACGAGTTCATCCCCGACGACTTCCGCACCGGCGGCGGCAACGACCTGGGCATCGACGCGTTCGGCGTCGTGGTCAACGGGGAACTGCACCACGACGTCGAGGACGTCCGGGCCGCCGTGGACGCGGCGTCGAAGCCCGACATCCAGATCGTTGTCGTGCAGGCCAAGACCAGTTCGGGGTTCGAGACGAGGGTCATCTCCGACCTGGCCGAGAACCTCTGCCACGTCATCAGTTCCGACCCGCTCCCCTACCAGGCCTCGGAGGACGTGCGGAACCTCCGCGACTGCGTGATGGCGATCTACGCCAACATCGGCAAGCTGTCCAGCAGGCTCCCGCAGCTGCACGTCCACTACGTGACCACCGGCGACCAGGTCGCCGAGATGGTGGCGCAGAAGGCGCACTCGGCGGAGAAGCAGCTCGCCGAGCCGGGGCTGTTCGAGGTCGTGGAGTTCCACTGCGCGACCCGGAGCGAGCTGCGCAAGCTCTACCGGCGGGCGACCACCAAGGTCGCGGCCACGTTCCCGATGCCGAAGAAGGTGTCCTTCCCCAAGGCACCCGGCGTCGACCAGTCGCTGCTGGGCCTGCTGGCGGCGAAGGACCTCGTCCAGCACGTCCTCGGCGACGAGTCCGGGCGGCTGCGCAAGGCGCTGTTCAACGACAACGTCCGCGACTTCCAGGGCTACAACGACGTCAACTCCGAGATCCGCGAGACGTTGCGCGACCCGGTGCGGCGGGAGCGGTTCGCCGCGCTCAACAACGGCATCACGATCGTCACCCGCGGGCTGACGGTGGTCGGCGACGAGGTGCACGTCGACGACTTCCAGATCGTCAACGGCTGCCAGACGTGCCACGTGCTGTTCGAGCAGCGCGACCTGCTCACCGACGCCGTCCACGTCAGCGTGCGGATCGTGCACTCGCAGGACGAGGACCTCATCAACGGCATCGTGGCGGCGACGAACCGCCAGACCGTCGTCACGGAGGAGGACCTGTCGGTCCGGGAGGACTTCCACCGGCTGCTGGAGGACTTCTTCCACCGCGGCCGCGACAAGCAGCACTGCCTGTACTACGAGCGGCGGTCGAAGCAGTACAGCGAGAGCAAGCACGTCGAGAAGACCCGCGTCATCGCCAGGGCCCAGCTCACCCGCGCCTACGTCGCCATGTTCCTGGAGGAGCCCGCCCGGTCGGGGCACCTCAAGTCGCTGCTCGAAGCCCGCGGCAAGGAACTGTTCGCGCCCGAGCAGCAGCCGATCCTCTACTACACCGCGGCGGCCACGCTGTACCGGGTGGAGTGGCTGATCCGGAACCGCCGCATCACGAACGGCTACCGCCCGGCGCGCTACCACCTGCTGGCCGCGATCAAGCTGCGGCTGCTCGGTTCCGACAGGCTGCTGCACTCGTCGAAGGCCGCGGTGAAGCAGTGCCAGCGGATCCTCGACGTCGTGTGGGACGCGAACGAGTCGGAGCGGCTGGTCCTCGAACTGCTCGGCCCGCTCCAGCGCGCGATCGACGCCGAGCCCGGGACCAACGTGCGGTTGGGCGAGATCGTGCGCACCCAGCGGTTCGCCGAGAGCGTCCGACGAGAGGTGCTCGGCACGCCGGGGTAAAACCGGTTGCGCGTCGCCGTAGCGTTGCTCGACGTGCGTGCGTGGGGTTCCAGTCAGTTCCGGCTCGCCGTGGCCGGTTTCCGGAGATATTCGACCTACCGACAAGCGATGATCGCGGGCACGGCCACCAACGTGGTGTTCGGCCTGCTGAGGATGGCCGTGCTGCTGGCGGCGCTCGGTTCGACGGCGAGCGGCAGCATCGCCGGGTACGACGTGGCCGCGACGGTCACCTACGTGTGGCTCGGTCAGGGGCTGTTGGCGTTCGTGGTGCTGTGGGGTGACTCGGCGCTGGCCAACCGGATCCGCACCGGGGACGTCGTGGTGGACCTGTACCGGCCGTGGGACCTCCAGGGGGCGCTGCTGGCCGAGGACCTGGGGCGGGCGGCGTACTGCGCGGTGACGCGGCTCGTGCCGCCGGTGGTGGTCGGGGCGCTGCTGTTCCCGTTCCGGTGGCCGACGCCGGGGCGGTGGCCGGTGTTCGTGGTCAGCGCGGTGCTGGCGGTGCTGGTCAGCTTCGGGATGCGGTTCCTGGTGAACGCGACCACGTTCTGGCTGCTGGACAACCGCGGTGTGATGGCGTTGTACGGGGTCGCCACGGGGATCCTGTGCGGGTTGACGGTGCCGCTGGACTTCTTCCCCGAGTGGGCGCGGTTCGCGCTGTGGTTCACGCCTCTGCCCGCGATCATGCAGAGCCCGATCGACGTGTTCATCGGGCACGGTCCGCTGTGGATCACCGTGGGCCACCAGCTGTTCTGGGCGGTGGCCCTGTTCCTGCTGGGCAGGCTGGTGCTGGCGCGGGCCGTGCGGAAGGTCGTGGTGCAGGGTGGCTGACGGGATCTACCGGAGGATCCTGCACGCGCGGCTGCGCGGGCAGCTGTCCTACCGCGGCTCGTTCCTGCTGGACTGCTTCGCGCAGGCGATCGCCCAGGGCGGGGAGCTGGTGGTGATCCTGGTGCTGTTCAACCGGATCACGGCGCTCGGCGGGTTCTCGGTGAACGAGGTGCTGCTGGTGTACGCGTTCGCGGGCACCGCCTTCGGCCTGTCCGACCTGTTCGCCGGGCAGTTGAACGCGCTGCCGACCTACATCCGCGAGGGCACGTTCGACGTCCTGCTCCTCCGCCCACTGGGGACGTTGCCGCAGCTCATGACCTCGGACCTGCCGCTGAAGCGGGTCGGCCGGGTGTTCTCCGGGCTGGTGGTGCTGGTCTACGCCCTACTGCACAACGACGTCGTGTGGACGCCGTGGTCGGTCGGGCTGCTGCTCGTGACGCCCCTGGCGGGGGCGGTGATCTTCAGCGGGATCTGGGTGGTCGCCTGCTCCGTGTGCTTCTGGCTGGTGGACGGGCAGGAGCTGGCGAACACCGTGACCTACGGCAGCAACACGTTCACCTCCTACCCGATCAGCGTGTACTCGGGCTGGCTGCGGCGGCTGATGGCGTTCGTGGTGCCCGGCGCGTTCGTCGCGTACTACCCGGCGCTGGTGCTGCTCGGCAAACCCGACCCGCTGGGGGCGCCC
>DATMCA010001843.1:0-2177 GCA_035559015.1 Umezawaea sp.
CGGAACCGCCAGGATCTCCTTCTCCGGCAGGCAACCACTCGCCAACGCCGTGAGGACTCCACCCGGCCCGATCTCCAAGAACCGGCTCACACCCCGAGAATCCAGCTCCGCGATCTGATCCGCGAACCGCACCGCATCCCGCACGTGCCGGACCCAGTACTCCGAACTCGCCACGTTCGACAACATCGGGATCACCGGCTCGGTGAACTCCAAGCCCTTCACCACAGCGGCGAACTCGGCGAGCATCGGCTCCATCAGAGGCGAGTGGAACGCATGGCTCACCTTCAACTTCGACGTCTTTCGGCCCTGGTCGGAGAACACCTGAGCCACTGCCACAGCAGCCGACTCGACACCCGAGATGACCACCGACCGCGGACCGTTCACCGCCGCGATCGACACACCATCGGTCAGGTGCGGGAGCACCTCATCCTCGGTGGCCTCGATCGCCACCATCGCACCACCGGAAGGCAGAGCCTCCATCAAGCTCGCTCGGGCCGACACCAAGGCACACGCATCGGCCAACGACAGCACACCGGCAACGTGGGCGGCCGCAATCTCACCCACCGAGTGCCCTACCAGCACATCCGGCCGGACACCCCAGGACTCCACCAGTCGGAACAAGGCGACCTGAATGGCGAAGAGAACGGGCTGAGCGAAACCCGTACGCCCCAACAACTCCGACTCGGCGTCGAACGCCACCTCACGCAGATCCGAACCCAGCTCCGCGCACACCTCGTTGAACGCCGTGGCGAACACCGGGAACGCCTCGTACAACTCCTGACCAACACCCGCACGCTGCGAACCCTGACCCGAGAACAAGAACGCCATCGGACCTGTGCCCGCGAAACCCGTCACCACCTCCGGCTTCGTGGCACCGTCAGCCAGGGCCCGCGCACCCGCGATCAGGTCATCGCGGTCATGACCGACGACCACACCGCGGTGCTCCAGCAGTGCCCGCGAGGTGTGCAACGAATGAGCGATGTCCACGTGGGACAGTCCTTCATCCACCCGCACGGCGGTGACCAGGCGATCGGCCTGAGCGTGCAACCCTTCGGCGTCCGCGGCGGACAGGATCCACGGCACCACCGGCCGCTGCTGCACCGTGGAGCCGACCGGAACCTCCGGAACACCCTCGATGATGGTGTGGGCGTTGGTGCCGCTCACACCGAACGACGAGACACCCGCCCGACGTGGACGACCCTCCGACGGCCAGTCCCGCTGCTCGGTCAACAACTCCACCGCACCGGCGGACCAGTCGACGTGCGGCGACGGCTCATCCGCGTGAAGAGTGCGCGGCAGAACACCGTTCCGCATCGCCATCACCATCTTGATGATCCCGCCGACACCGGCGGCAGCCTGCGTGTGCCCGATGTTCGACTTCAACGACCCCAACCACAGCGGCCGATCACGATCCTGACCGTAGGTCGCCAGCAATGCCTGGGCCTCGATCGGGTCACCGAGCACGGTCCCGGTCCCGTGCGCCTCCACCGCGTCCACGTCCGAAGTGGACAGACCGGCGTTGGCGAGCGCCTGCCGGATCACCCGCTGCTGCGCAGGACCGCTGGGCGCGGTGAGACCATTCGATGCGCCGTCCTGGTTGACGGCGGTGCCGCGCACGACCGCGAGGATCCGGTGACCGTTGCGCTGGGCGTCCGACAGCCGCTCGACGAGCAGCATCCCCGCACCCTCGGCCCACCCGGTGCCGTCGGCACCGGCGCCGAACGCCTTGCACCTGCCATCCGCGGCGAGACCGCGCTGCCTGCTGAACTCGACGAACACCGAAGGGCTCGCCATGACGGTGACACCACCGACGAGCGCCATCGTGCACTCGCCGTTGCGCAGCGACTGCGTGGCCCAGTGCAGCGCCACCAACGACGACGAGCACGCCGTGTCCACCGTCACCGCCGGACCTTCGAGCCCGAACGTGTAAGCGATCCGACCGGACGCGATGCTGCCCGCGCTGCCGTTGATGAGGTAGCCCTCAAGCCCGTCGGGCGAGGTCCTCATCCGACCGCCGTAGTCGTGGTACATGACGCCGGCGAACACCCCGGTCCGGCTCCCCCGCACCGAAGCCGGGTCAATCCCCGCCCGCTCGAACACCTCCCACGACGTCTCCAACAACAACCGCTGCTGCGGATCCATCGCCAACGCCTCACGCGGACTGATCCCGAAAAACC
>DATMCA010001844.1:0-4766 GCA_035559015.1 Umezawaea sp.
GAGCGAGCGGGTCAGCGGGTCGACGTCGTCCGGGCCGATGCCGGGCGACGGGGCCACCGTCAACGGTGCCCCGTCGTCCCCGCGCCAGCGTCGGGCGTCGATCGGGTAGGTCCGGCCTGATCGCGCGTCGAGGTACATGACCACCCTTCGTCTGGACGTTTGGTCCAACTATAGACGAAGGGTCTAGAAGTTACAGGTGGATGCCGCCGGAGACCTCCACCCGCTGGCCGGTGATCCAGCGGCTGTCGTCGGACAGCAGGGACGCCACGACGCCGCCGATGTCCGTCGGCAGGCCGACGCGGCCCAGCGCGGACTGCGAGGCGAGGAGGGCGTTGAAGTCGGCGTTGTCCCGGACGGTGCCGCCGGCGAAGTCGGTCTCGATCGGCCCCGGCGCGATGGTGTTCACGGTGATCCCGCGCGGGCCGAGTTCCTTGGCCAGGTAGCGGGTGAGCACCTCGACCGCGCCCTTCATCGACGCGTAGGCGACGAAGCCCGGCGTGGTGAAGCGGGACAGGCCAGTGGACACGTTCAGGATGCTGCCACCGTCGGCCAGGATCGGCAGGAGGCTCTGGGTGAGGAAGAAGACGCCCTTGAACTGGACGTTCATCAGCTCGTCGAACGCCTCCTCGGTGGTGTCGGCGAACGACAGGTGGTAGGCGATGCCCGCGTTGTTGACCAGGTGGTCGACCGTGTCGCGGTCCCACGTCTCCTTCAGCGTCCGGCGGACCTCGTCGGCGAAGCCCGCGGGCTTCGCCACGTCCAGGTGCAGCGCGACGGCCGTGCGGCCCAGCGCGCCGATCTCGGCGACGACCGCGTCGGCCTCCTCGGCGTTCGAGCGGTAGGTGATGATCGAGTCGACACCCCTGCGGGCGAGGGCCAGTGCGGCGTCGCGGCCGAGACCCCGGTTGCCCCCGGTGACGATGGCGATCTTCATGGTGGGAATCCTCTCGTGGTTTTCGCTTGCACCACGAGGGTCGTCGCCTTCCGCGACCGCGTTCACCGCCTGGTTATCCCCTGATCGGCAGACCGGGGCTGAGCGCCTCGACGGTCGCCTGGACGATCCGGGTCCGTGTGCACGGCCGTCACGCGGATGCCGGCTCAGACCGGCACTGTCACGCCCGGAAAGCCGAACAGGAACATCGGCCGGATGTCGTTCGGGCCGGGGTTCACCACCGCCACGTTGATCGCACTCATCGCCGTCGTGACGGATCGGGGCGACTTCGCCGAGCCGGGTGTCACGTCCGGCGCGCGTACGCGGCGGGCGTGACCCCCTTCCACCGCTTGAACGCGTGGATGAAGCTCGACGCCTCCGCGTACCCCAGCCGCAGCGCCACGTCCTCGACGGCCAGCGTGGCCAGCAACTCCTGCGCCAGCACCTCGCGCACCTCGTCCAGCAGCTCCTGGAAGCTGGTGCCGGACTCCGCGAGCCTGCGCCGCAACGTCCGCGTGCTCACCGCCAGTTCGCGGGCGACGTGGTCCATGCCGACGCCGATCGCCCCCGGCCTGCTGAGCAGTTCGCGCACCTCGTGGGCGATCCCGGCCCGTGCCCGGCGGCGGGCGACGAGTTCGCGGCACTGCGCCTCGCACGCCGCGACGGTGTGCGGGTCGGCCTGCGGCAGCGGCCGGTGCAGGAACGCCGAGTCGTAGGTCGCCACGGTCGTGGGTCGCCCGAACCGGGGGCGCTGGCCGAACACGCGCTCGTGGCCGGTCACGTCGGACGGTTCGGGGAAGGCGAAGGCCACGGCCAGCAGCGGCACACCGCCGGGCAGCAGCTCGCCGATGACCGTGTGGATGGCCGCGAGGTCGCGTTCCACCAGGAAGCGGGCCACGGGCGTGGGCAGGGCGGTGTCGTCCAGCTCGATGAGCACCCGGCCGTCGGCCAGTGACGCGCGCGGGATGCTGAACGTGAAGCTGAGGTCCAGGTACCGCAGGGCCACGTTCACCGCGGCGAGCACGGTCGGGCTGCTGATGAACGCGTAGCCCAGGATGCCGAACGTCGTGACGTGGTAGCGGCCGCCGAGCGCGGCGCCGGCGTCCGGCATCAGGTCGGCCAGCGTCCGGACCACCCGCAGCTCCTGTGCCGCCGCCACCTCGCCGACCGGGTCGGTCAGGTCGGCGGGGGAGATGCCGCTGTCGGCGAGCAGCGTGCCCGCGTCGAGGCCGTGCTCCTCGCCGAAGCGCACCAGGAGAGCCACACCGGCCACGCTGCGCGGGAAGTCCCAGTGCCCGATCACCGGGTCCGCGAGAGTCGTCATGGCCGACATTGTCGATTCCGCGTCCGCTCCTGTCTTGAGCCGGACGTGTGGACCTCCCTAGCGTCGATCGGGTGAACCACTCGTCACGTCCTCGTGTCGTCGTCATCGGCGCGGGCTTCGCGGGCATCGGCATGGCCATCGCCCTGCGGCGCGACGGCGTCGACGTGACCGTGCTGGAACGCGCGGACGACCTCGGGGGCGTGTGGCGGGACAACACCTACCCCGGCGCGGCCTGCGACGTCCCGTCGTCGCTGTACTCCTTCTCGTTCGCGCCGAACCCGGACTGGCCGCGCCGGTACGCCGAGCGGCCCGACATCCACGCCTACCTGCGGCGGGTCGCGGCCGAGGTGGTCGACCACGTCCGGTTCGGCGCGGAGGTCGTCGCCGCGGCGTTCGACGAGGACGCGAACCGGTGGCGGGTCGAGCTGGCCGGTGGCGAGGTCGTGGAGGCCGACGTCGTGGTCTCGGCGGTCGGCCAGCTCTCCCGGCCGGTCGTCCCCGACCTGCCCGGCGCCTTCGGCGGGCCCGCGTTCCACAGCGCTCGCTGGGAGCACCACCACGACCTGGAGGGCCGTCGGATCGCGGTCATCGGCACCGGTGCCAGCGCGATCCAGTTCGTCCCGCACCTCCAGCCCGTCGCCCAGTGGGTCACGGTGTTCCAGCGGACGGCGCCGCACGTCGTGCCCAAGCCCGATCGCCGGTACCGGCCGTGGCACCACCGGCTCTTCCGGGCGGCTCCGCAGGCGCAGCGCGCGGGACGGCTGGGCATCTGGCTCCTCGGCGAACTGCTCACGGCCGCGCTGACGTCGGCCCAACCGCTCGGCGTGCTGGTCAAGGGCCTGGCCCGGCTGCACCTGCGCCGCCAGGTGCCCGACCCGGAGCTGCGGGCCCGGCTCGTGCCCGCGCACGACGTCGGCTGCCAGCGGCTGCTGTTCTCCAACGACTGGTACCCGGCGCTGTCCCGGCCCAACGTCGAGGTGGTCACCGAGAAGATCACCGAGCTGACCCCGACCGGCGTGCGCACGGCCGACGGCGTCGACCACCCGGTGGACGTGATCGTGTACGGAACGGGGTTCTCGGCGACCGACTTCCTCGCCCCGATGCGGATCCGCGGGCGTGGAGGCCGGGAGCTGGCCGACGAGTGGGCCGGGGGAGCGCGGGCCCACCTGGGCATGACCGTGCCGGGGTTCCCGAACTTCTTCGTCCTCTACGGCCCCAACACGAACCTCGGCGGCAACTCCATCGTGTACATGATCGAGTCGCAGTGCGAGTACGTCCGGCAGCTGGTGCGGCGCCTGGCCACCGTGTCCACAGTGGAGGTTCGCCGCGACGTGGCGGAGCGGTTCGACGCGGAGGCGCAGCGCCGCCTGGCGCGCACGGTGTGGACGCGGTGCGCGAGCTGGTACCGCGACGCCTCCGGCCGTGTCGTCACGAACTGGCCCGGCTCGGTGTGGGAGTACCGCCGCCGCACCGCGCGCGTGGACCAGGCGGACTTCCACCAGGGAGGCGCGCGATGACCGACTACGACGTGCTGGTGATCGGCTCCGGGTTCGGCGGCAGCGTCACGGCGTTGCGACTGACCGAGAAGGGCTACCGGGTCGGCGTGCTGGAGGCTGGGCGGCGGTTCGCCGACCACGAGTTCGCGGCCAGTTCGTGGCGGCTGCGCGACTACCTGTTCGCACCCCGGCTCGGCTGCCTGGGGATCCAGCGGATCGACCTGCTGCGGGACGTGCTGGTGCTCAGCGGCGCGGGCGTCGGCGGCGGTTCGCTGGTCTACGCGAACACGCTGTACGAGCCGCCGGAGCCGTTCTACCGCGACCCGCGATGGGCGGGCATCACCGACTGGCGCGTCGAACTCGCGCCCTGGTACGAGCAGGCGAACCGGATGCTCGGCGTCGCCGAGTACCCGCGCTCCACCCCGGCCGACGACGTGCTGCGCGAGGTCGCGGACGACCTCGGCGTGCGCAGCCACCCCGCGCGGGTGGGCGTGTTCTTCGGCGAGCCCGGCCGCCGCGTGCCCGACCCGTACTTCGGCGGCGCGGGCCCGGAACGCGCCGGGTGCAGGCACTGCGGCGAGTGCATGACCGGCTGCCGGCACAACGCGAAGAACACGCTGGTGAAGAACTACCTGCACCTGGCCGAACGGGCGGGCGCGGTCGTGCACCCGTTGACCACGGCCGTCGACGTGCGACCGGTGCGCGGCGGCTACCGCGTCGACACTCGGGCGACCGGCGTCCTGCCGGGCGAGCGGCGGACGTTCACCGCGCGGCACGTGGTGTTCGCCGCGGCGTCGCTGGGCACGCAGCGCCTGCTGCACTCCCTGCGCGACCGGGGCAGCCTGCCGGGGCTGTCGAACCGGCTGGGGGTGTTGGCGCGCACCAACTCCGAGGCCGTCCTGGGGGTGCGGGCCCGTGCCGACGGCGTCGACTACTCGCGCGGCGTCGCGGTCACGTCCTCGATGCACCCGGACGAGCACACCCACGTCGAACCCGTCCGCTACGGCCGGGGCAG
>DATMCA010001845.1:0-4028 GCA_035559015.1 Umezawaea sp.
GTCGGAAAGCACCTGGCGTTCTCGTCGGGCATCCACTACTGCCTCGGCGCGAACCTGGCCCGGATGGAGGCCGCGGCGGCGGTGCGCGGGCTGTTCCGCCGGTTCCCCGGACTGCGGGCGGCGGGGCCGATGAGCAGGCGCCCGTCCCCCACGATCAGGGGCGCTCTCCACTTCCCGGTGAACACGGGAGTGACAAAGCGGTCACTCGCCGTTGATAAAAGCTGACGTCACCCACCCATTTGGTGAGATAAAGACCCGACACCTCGGGTTGTAGTGCATTCTGGAAACAAGCGGATGACCCGCCGCACCGCCGCCGCGGCGGGCCACCGCGATTTACCCCTCTTCGACTCAGTCGACGCCCATCATCAATTCCTTGATCTTCGGCGAGAACACCAGCAGCAGCACGCCGAGTCCGATGGCGATCGCGCCGAGGACGCCGAAGTACACGACGGCCGCGTCGTCGCTGTAGAGCTTCACGACCTGCGCCCCGATGCCCTGACCTGCGGCGCTCGACAGGAAGAACAGGCCCATCGTCTGCGCGGCGAATGCGTGCGGGGCCAGTTTGGTGGTCACCGAAAGACCGACCGGGGAAAGCAGCAGCTCGCCGCAGGTCATCACGAAGAACACCAGCACCAGCCAGAGCGGCGACACCTTGTCATCCGGGCCGCCGGACTGGCTCGCCGCCATCGCGACGAGGAACGAAAGCCCGACGAACAGCAGACCGCCGCCGAACTTGCGCGGGGTCGCGGGCTGCCGCGTGCCGAGCCTCATCCACAACAATGCGAACACCGGCGCGAACACGATGATCATCACCGGGTTGATGGACTGGAAGAACGACGGCGGGAACTCGACGCCGAAGACGCTGTTCCGGACGCTCGTGTCGGCGAAGGCGGCGATGACCGTGGAGGTCTGCTCGTAGAGCAGCCAGAAGATCACCGCGGCGGTGAACAGCGGGATGTAGGCGACGAGCCGCGTGCGCTCGACCGGGGTGGTCCTGGCGCTGCGCATCATCACCGTGAAGTAGATGACCGGCAGCACGACGGACACGACGCTGAGCAGGTTCACGACGCCCTCGCCGGACAACACGCCCGTCGCGATCAGCACCGCGAGCACGGCGACGACGCCGAGCGAGATGGCGCCGATGCGGCCGAGGATCCGGGCGCGGTCGGCCTCGGGCAGCGGGTTCGCCGGGCGGTCGCTCGCCTCGCCGAGGTTCTTGCGGCCCACCTGGTACTGGAGGAGCCCGAAGGCCATGCCGACCGCCGCCGCGCCGAAGCCGAGGTGCCAGTTGATCTGCTGGCCGAGGAAGCCGCAGACCAGCGGGGCGACGAACGCTCCGAGGTTGACGCCCATGTAGAAGATCGAGAAGCCCGCGTCGCGCCTCGGGTCGTGCTCGTCGTACAGGCCGCCGACGATGTTCGAGACGTTCGGCTTGAGCAGGCCGGTGCCCAGCACGATCAGGATCAGGCCGACGTAGACGCCCGCGAGCCCGATCGGCGCCGCCAGCGCGATGTGCCCGAGCATGATCAGCACACCGCCGTAGAGCACCGCCCGCTGGCTGCCGAACACCCGATCCGCGAGCCAGCCGCCCGCGACGCCGGACATGTACACCGACGAGCCGTAGATCGCGACGAGCGACAGCGCGGCGCCCTTGTCGACGCCCAGGCCGCCCTGGGAGACCGAGTAGTACAGGTAGTAGGCGAGGATCGCCTTCATCCCGTAGTAGGAGAACCTCTCCCAGAGCTCCGTAAAGAAGAGTGTGCTCAGGCCTCGGGGATGCCCGAGGAACCCGTGCTGCGGTGCCTTGGCCGCGCTTGTGGCGCTCAAAGCTCATCTCCTCACGTCTTGTCGGCACACCGGTGTGCCGACCACGCGGATTAGGCCGTACGGGTGTACCGGCCGAAGTAGATCGTCCTCCATGTGGCCCAGACCACTTCTTCGAGGTGCGTACCCCGAATTCCTTTGGTGCACTCGTCACGTGGATCTGATCGAGGCACACGGGCTGGCCATCACCGAGTTCGACCGACGGGTGCGGCGGGTGCGTCCGGAGCACTGGGCGCTCGGCACACCGTGCGAGAAGTGGTCGGTCAGAGATCTGGTCGGCCACCTCGTACAGGAGCAGCTGTGGGCTCCTGAGCTGCTGGCCGGGTGCACGGTCGAGCAGGTCGGCGACCGCTTCGACCACGACAACCTCGGGAGCGACCCGCTGCACTCGTGGGTGCTCGCCGCGGCCGCCGCGCGCGAGGCGTGGATCACGCCCAAGGCGCTCCAGCGCCCGGTGCACCTGAGCACGGGCAAGAGCACCGCCGTGGAGTACGGCTGGCAGATGACCACGGACCTCGCCGTGCACTCGTGGGACCTCGCGCGGGCGATCGGCGTGGACGAGCGGATCAACCCCGGCCTGGCGCAGGCCGTGCTGGACTACCTTGCCCCCACCGTCGAGGACTGGCGGGCCGCCGGGGTGTTCGGACCGGCCGTCGCCGTCCCGGAGGGCGCCGACCCGCAAACGCGACTGCTCGGTTCAACGGGTCGAACGCCCTAACCGGACATACCTTCGGGTTTCGCCCACCGCCCTTGACCGCCTTCCGCGCACGGGTCCATAGTCACCTCACCGCCGCCTTAGGAAGTAAAGTTTCCTATCGAATGAGGTGGCTATGCGTAGGACCTCCCGCTTCGGCGCCGGTCTGCTCGTGCTCGGCGCGCTCGTGGCGTCGACCCTGATGTCCACCGGCGCCGACGCCGCTCCCCTGGCGGCACCGGACGGTTCGGGTTCGGCGGACGGTTCGGTTTCGGCGCAGGCCGGACCGACGGCCGCCGCCCTGCTGGCCAAGCTCACGTCGTGCTCGCAGATCTCGACCGGCAAGTACCGCTCCGACGAGGAGACCTCGGCGAACATCCCGGTCTGCGGCAAGACCGGCGCCGTTTGGTACAAGGCCGACCTGGACGTCGACTGCGACGGCAAGGTCACGGCGAAGTGCAACGCCGACACCGACCCGTGGTTCCAGGACGACACCGCGTTCCACGACAGCAAGGGCCAGCCCCTCCAGGCCGACAAGCTCCCGTACGTCGTCGTCCCCAGCCCCAGCGGCACCTGGGACTACCGCAAGTTCGGCATCCAGGGCGGCGGCATCGTCGCCGTGATCGCGAACGGCAAGGTCGAGTACGCCGTCGTCGGCGACACCGGCCCCACCGCGATCATCGGCGAGGCCAGCTACGCCACCGCCGTCGACCTCGGCATCAACCCCGACCCGGAGAACGGCGGCAGCGACGGGCCGGTGCACTACATCTACTTCAAGAACTCCAAGGTCTCCCCCATCGAGGACCACGCCAAGGCGACCTCGCAGGGTGCGGCGCTGGCGCAGCAGTTCATCGACCAGAACTAGACGGGTCGGTCGAGCCTCGGGTCCCGGTCGATCGGGTCGGGGCCGTCAGGGTAGGTCGGGTCATGGGGCAGCCCATCGGGAGCGTCCCCATGACCCCTACCTGGCACGGGCGGGGCTCCCGAACCATGCCTGTGCACGCGGTCCGCTCCCCTCGACGCCTCCCCCTGCGCACCGGGGAGCGGACCGCGGTCGTGCGGTCGTCGCCCGCCCCGGACGACCCCCGAACCACCGCACAGGAACTGTCTAGTCGTTCGGCGTTGTCCGGTGTCGGGGCCTGGAAGCCTGACAACCACTCCGGACAACGCTCAGGGGCCGGTGACCCCGGAGACCCAGCTCGTGGGCAGGCCGCTCTCGGTCAGCAGGAGCTGCCAGTCGCCGAACCCGGCGGGCGCGTTGGGCTGCCACGGCCACTGGCCCTGCGGGGTGGGGACGATGATCTGCACGGCCGGGAAGTCGCCCTTGCCGTAGAGCAGGAACGCGCTGCCGAAGAACTCCGGGTAGAACCCCTTGAACACCTTCTCGACGGTGATCGGGACCCCGGCGAAGACGTCGTGGTGCAGCTTGCCGGGCAGGAACCGCTCCCCCGCGCGGGACCTGGTCACGTAGGCGCCGAGCAGCACCGTCGCCATCTCGGACGGCAGGCCG
>DATMCA010001846.1:0-8166 GCA_035559015.1 Umezawaea sp.
CGGTACAGCTCGGCCAGGTCCCTCACCCGCAGGTCCACTTCGGACAACGTCAGCCCGAACCACGCCATGTGGTTGTGCGCGTCGTGGAACCCCGGCACGACCACGGCTCCACCGAGGTCCACGACCTCCCGGGCGGGCACGTCCTCCAGCGCCACGATCCGGTCGCCCAGGATCGCGACCGACCGCGCGTCGGGCCCGTCCAGCGTCACGACCTCGGCATTGGTCAACAACAGGTCCGCTTCGATCACGACTGGTTCTCCAGGAAGGTCTCGCGGTACCAGTCGCTCCACGGCGCGGGCTTCCCCGTCACCGGATCGGTCTTCACGATCACCCGATACCCCTTCGCGTAGGTCACGTCCCCACCGCAGCGGAACCCGTAAACCGCGCTGGTGGTGCCGATCCGGTCGAACGTCAACTCCACCCGCAGCGGGCCCGGCGCCGTCACCGCCGCCAAGAACTCCACGTGCAGTTCCCGCACCGCGTAGTGCAGATCCGGGTCGCGGTCGCCGAACCGCGCCCACCCCTTGCCCAGTTCCTCGAACAGCGCCGACTGCGCGCGCTCGACGTGCACCGCGAACCGCGAGTTGTGCAGCGTCCCGTTCAGGTCGAGTTCGTCGAAGAACACCGGGCTGTCCCACGAGAACGTCATGGCGCGCTCCGATCCAGCAACTGCTTCGCGACCCGTTCCGACGGTGTTCGCGGCAGGTCGTCGCGGAACTCCCAGTACCGCGGCACCTTGAACGACGCCAACCGCTCCGCGCAGTACCCGGCCAATTCCTCCTCGCTGACCGCGCCGACCACAAACGCCTTCACCTCTTCGCCGCGGATCTCGTCCGGCACGCCGACCACGGCCGCGAGCGTCACGGCGGGATGGCTCAGCAGCACCTCTTCCACCTCGTGCGCCGCGATGTTCTCGCCGCTGCGCCGGATCATGTCCTTGATCCGGCCCAGGTGGTACACGCGCCCCTGCTCGTCCAGCCTGGCCAGGTCGCCGGTCGGGAACCAGCCGTCGCGCAGCACGCTCGGCAGCCCGAGGTACCCGTCCATCATCCCCGGCCCGCGCAGCAGCAACTCGCCGTCGACGACCTTCACCTCCCGGTGCGCGGCGGGCCGCCCCAGGCACCCGGTGCCGACCAGTTCGTCGTGCTCCTCGGCGCCGACGCGGATGTCCGCCCCCGTCTCCGTCATCCCGAACGCCTCGTACCAGCCGACGCCCCACCGGGCCTCCAGCACGGCGTGCAACGACGGCGGGATCGCCGAGCACTGCACGGCCCGCACCCGGTGCGACCTGTCCAGCGGCGACTCCGGCATGCGCAACAACAGGGTCGGCATCGCGCCGAGGCAGTAGAAGTACGTCACCTCGTGCTCGCGGACCTTGGCCCAGAACGACGAGGGGTGGAAACCGTCCAGCACCACCAGTTCCGCCCCGGCGAGCAGCGCGGACACGACGTTCCACTGCGGGTCGATGTAGTAGAACGGCTGCGCGGTCAGCATCACGTCGGCCGCGACCAGCCTCGGGAACTCCTCGACCATGCTGGTCCCGAGGGTGGTCCAGTACCGGTGGGACAGCACACAGCCCTTGGGCGACCCCGTGGTGCCGGACGTGTACTGGACGTTCACCGCCGCACCGGGATCGACCGGTTGCTGCTCGAACCCCTCCACGGGAGCGAGTCCTTCCAGCGGCAGCACGGGCACGGCGAGCGAGTCGACCAGCGGCCGGAACTCCTCGGTGGTCACGACGGCGACCGCGCCCGAGTCGCGGAGCAGGTGCTCGGCGTCCACGGTCCGGTACCGCGTGTTCACCGGCACCATCGCCGCGCCCAGGCGGGCCAGCGCCAGCCACACCAGCGGGAACTCCGGCTGGTTGCGCAGCAGCACCGCGACCCGGTCGCCCGCGCCGATCCCCCTGAGCCGCAACGCCTGCGCGTACCCGGCCGTCAGCCAGTCAACGTCGCCGAAGGTCAACCGGACGCCGGGGTCGAACGTCCACGCGATCCGCTCCGGCCACAACTCCCCCGCCCGGCGGACGGCGGCGACGAGGTCAGTCACGTCCGAACTCCTCACGCGGCGCGTCCCCTTCCCCGGACAGGCTGGTCAGCAGGGCGTGGTCGACCTCGGTCGCCAGCGCCTCCTCCAGCGTGGCGTCGAGCCCCAGGTCGAGGACCCGTTTGGCCAGGCTCACCGCGACCCGCGGCCGCGCGACGACCCGGCCCGCCAGGTCGAGCGCGACCTTCTCGTGCTCACCGGCGGGCGCGACGCGGCTGATCAGGCCGATGGCCTGGGCCTCGCCCGCGGGCACCCGCTCGCCGAGCAGCAGCAGTTCCTTCGCCTTGGCCAGCCCGACGAGGTGGGGCAGCAGCCGGGAGATCCCGCCCGTCACGCTCAGCCCCACGCTGACCTCGGGGAACCCGAACTGGGCGTTCTCGTCCGCCACGACCAGGTCGCACGCGAGCGCGAACTCGCAACCCGCGCCGAGCGCGTACCCGTGCACGGCGGCGATCACGACGCCGGGGAACCGCCGGATCAGCCGGGTGACGTCCTGGATGCTCTCCAACCGCGCCCTGGTCTCCAGCACGGTCTCGACCGGCTCGGGCTCCTTCAGGTCGTGCCCGGCGCAGAACGCGCGGCCACGCCCGGCGAGCACCACCGCCCCGGCGCCGTCGGCCGAGGCGCGGGTCAGCGCCTCCACCAGTCCGTCGGTGAGCGCGGGCACCACGGCGTTGAGCCGCTCGGGCCGGTTGAGGTGGATCAGCGCCACTCCATCGCGGCACTCGTACTCGACAACCACGGACGTTCCTCCCAGCCGGTCTCCCGATCGATCGATCGATCGGGCATGATGAGACCGTAGGTCGAGTCCGTCCAAGAGGTCAAGGGGTGCGCTGTGAGTCTCACCGGAACGAGGGTCAGGGATGCCGCGGTCGAACTGTTCGCGGAACGCGGCTTCCACGGCACCGGCATCCGTGACCTGGCCGAACGCGCGGGCCTGTCCTCCGCGACGCTCTACCACTACATGGGCACCAAGGAGGACCTGCTCGTCTCGATCATGACCGAGAGCCTCGAACGCCTGCTCAAGGCCGGTGAGCGGTTCACCGGTGCGGAACCGCTGGACCGGATCACCGGCCTGGTCGAGCTGCACGTGCTCACCCACGCCACGCACCGGCTGGAGACGCGCGTGGTCGACGACGAGATGCGCGCCCTCTCCCCCGACCGGCGCGGGGCCGTCGTGGCGCTGCGCGACCGCTACGAGTCCCTGTGGCAGGACGCCATCGACGCCGGGTGCGCGGGCGGCGTGTTCCACGTCCGCGCCCCGAAGGTCGCCCGGCTCGCCCTGCTGGAGATGTGCGGCGGCATCGCCCGCTGGTACGCCCCGGACGGACCGATCGCGCTGGAGGACCTGGCTCTCCGCTACGCCGAGATGGCCCTCGGCGTGCTCGGCGCGGCGGGCCCGCCGCCGGTGTTCAAGGTCGACCTGGTCCGGCGGGTGAGCGCCATCGTCGACGAGATCTGGGCCTAGAGCACCCTTCCGAGGAAGCCGCGGATGTAGCCGGCGACCGCGTCCAGGTGGCTCTCCAGCAGGAAGTGCCCACCATCGAGCAGGTGCACCTCGGCGTCGGGCAGGTCGCGGAGGAACGCCCGCGCGCCGTCCGGGCCGAAGATCTCGTCGTTGCCGCCCCACACCGCGAGCAGCGGCACCCGGCTCGCGCGGAAGTACTCGTGGAACTTCGGGTACAGCTCCAGGTTCGTCCGGTAGTCCAGGAACAGCGCCATCTGCGCCTCGGCGTTGCCCGGCCGCGAGACCAGCGCGTGGTCGTGCGCCCAGGTGTCCGGGCTGACCAGGCTCACGTCCGGCACGCCGTGGGTGTACTGCCAGCGGATAGCGTCCAGGCTCAGCGCGGCCCGCACCGGAGCGGCGGTCTCCGGGTTCGGGTCGGCCCAGTAGGCCCGCACCGGCGCCCAGAACTCCGGCACCAGCCCGTCGGCGTAGGCGTTGCCGTTCTGCGTCACGATCGCGGTGATCCGCTCCGGCCGCCGCACCGCGAGCCGCCAGCCCACGGGCGCGCCGTAGTCCTGCACGTAGAGCGCGGTCCGCTCGACGCCGAGCTGGTCGAGCAGCACGTCGACCAGGTCGGCCAGCGCGTCGAAGGAGTAGCCGAACTCCTCGACCGACGGTGCCGCGGAGTGCCCGAAGCCGAGCAGGTCGGGCGCGATCACGTGGTAGCGGTCGGCGAGCAGCGGGATCAGACCGCGGAACATGTGCGAGCTGGTCGGGAAGCCGTGCAGCAGGACGATCGTGGGCGCGTCGGCCGGACCCGCCTCGCGGTAGAAGAGCGACTGGCCGTCGACAGTGGCGGTGCGGTGGTGGATCGAGGTCACGATCTAACCCCTTCGAATGGTTTATCCGGTTAGCCTGGCCACCACAGGGGAACACGTCGCCACCTAACCTGTCAATAAGTCCAAGGAGGTTAGGCACGGTCGTCGGCCGTTCACGGGACGAGTGGGCTCAAGATCCGGAAGACTGGATTCAAGGGATCAACACCACGACGGGGGTTCGCCGTGACACCGCAGGAGATCTTCGAGCGCCACATCCGCGCGGGCATGACCCGCGACGCCGAGGCGCAGGCCGGGCTCTACGCGGCCGACGGCGTCTTCGAGGCGCCGCTCATGCCCGAGGGCGCGGGGTACCCGCGCAGGCTGGAGGGGCGGGCCGCGCTCCGCGAGGGTTTCGCCGAGATGCACCGGCGAGCGGCGGCCGACACGGGTGTGGTCGACGTGGCGAGGTCGCGGTACGTCCTGCACACCACGGCCGACCCGGACGTGTTCATCGTCGAGCTCGACACGGCGTTCGTCGGCGCCGAGCCGATGGCGCTCGTGCAGATCTTCCGCCTGCGCGACGGTGAGATCGCCCTGATGCGCGACTACTTCTCCCCCGCGATCGTCCTCTGAGGACAGGGGTCCGGTCGGCAGGCCCCCGACAGGCCTGCCGACCGGAGGTCCTACTTGGAGAAGACGTTCTTGATCTTCTCGATGCCGTCGCCGACGGCGTCCTTGACGTCCTCCACGACGTTCTTCAGCCCCGCCGAGGCCTGGTCGCCCTGCCCCTCGGCCTTCAGCTCCTCGTTGCCGGTCACGCCGCCCGCGGTCTCCTTGGCCTTGCCGCCGAGCTCTTCGGCCTTGTTGCTGATCTTGTCGCCCAACGACATCTCGTCTCTCCTTCGACCAGCGGCACCCGGCGGGTGACCGTCTCGGAGTGAGGACACCCGGACCAGCGGAATCGTCACGCCACGATCGGGTCTCCACCGGGTGACGACGATCACCGTCACCGATGCTGGGAAGGGCCGTGACGTTTTCGCTCCGGCCGTGTCCTACCAAGAGCCGCTGGAAGGGGAACTCGCCGATGCCGTGCGCAGTCGGAGGTCGTGGATGACGCACATCGAGGTCGTCAGCGCGCCGCTGGACGACGTCACGCTCGTCACCCGTGCCAGGGAGGGCGACGTACGCGCCTACGAGACGCTGGTGCTGCGGTACCAGGGGCAGATGTACCGGTTCGCGCTGCGGATGCTGGCGAACCGGTCGGACGCCGAGGACGTCGTGCAGGAGGTGTTCCTGACCGCCTGGAGGCGGCTGGACCAGCTCCAGGAGGGGGCGGCGTTCGTGGCGTGGCTGTACAAGGCCACGACGAACCGCTGCCTCAACGTGATCCGCGCCCGCAAACCCCAGACGGAGGTGGAACCCGATGCCCACGAGGCGACAGACCCTCTCCCGGAGAGGTCGGCCGAGGTCGGCGAGCAGATGGCCGCGCTGTCCAGGGCGCTGCTCAGGCTCACGGACGAGCAGCGGGCGTGCTGGCTGCTGCGCGAGGTCCACAGCCGGTCCTACGACGAGATCGCGCAGCACATCGGCAGCAGCGTGACGGTGGTGCGCGGCCGAATCGCACGCGCACGAGTGCAACTCGCGGAGGTGATGGCGCCATGGCGATGAACGAGACCGATCAGGGCTACCTGCTGCCCTGCGGTCGTGACGTCGAGGCGGTGTGGGACCGGCTCGACGAGATCGACGCGCACGAACTGGAGTGCCCGCACTGCCTGGGAGCCCGCGAGAGCCTCCGCGCCCTGCGCGCCGCCACCGAGGAGATGGCGCACGACACCGAGGAGCCGTCGCGCGCGCTGTTCGGCCGGATCATGTCCGCCGTCCGGGCCGAGGTCCGCCGGGGTGAGCTGCTGCCGGTGCCGAGCGACGCCGCCGGTCCCATCCACGTGAGCGGGCGGGCCATCGCGGCGGTGCTGAGGTTCGCCGCCGACACCGTCCCCGGCGTCCGCGCCCGGCACTGCCAGGTCGTCGCGCGGATCGACGTGATCGACGTGGAGATGAAGCTCGCGGTGAGCCACGTGAACCTCACCGTCGACCTGGTGGACGTGGTGCGCGAACGGGTGACAACGGCCGCCGCCGCGCGCGTCGGCGTGCGGGTGAACCGTTTGGACATCACCGTCGAAGACCTGTACGACCTCTGAGGGAACGGGCGAGATGACTGCGGAGCACGTGATCACCAAACCCGTGGTGGCCGCCGTCGCCGCGCACGCGGCGAGCGGCGTCACCGGCGTGGTGAGGCTGGAGCCCGGCATCGCCGGGCTGGTCGGGTCGGTGGCGCGTGCCGCGCGCCAGCGGTTCAAGGGTTTGGACCCGGTGCCGACCGAGGGTGTGCGGGTGCGGATGGAGGACCAGGTCTGGGTGGAGGTCGACGTCGTCACCTCGGCCGTCGACCAGGCGGTCGCCGTGGCGAGGGCCGTGCAGCGCTCGGTGGCGCGTGCGATCACGGAGGCCACCGGCCTGCCCGTGGCGGCGGTCGCGGTGTTCATCCTCGACATCGAGCTGTCATGACGACCTCACCCGAGCTGGCCGAGAAGCTGCTGGCCGCGCTGCGCGGCGTCCCAGGCCTCCGCCCGGCCACCCCGTCGGTGAGACCGACCACGCCCTGGGTGCCGTGGGACTGGGACACCCTCGCCGTGGACCTGGGGGTCGACGTGGTGGAGGTCCGCGTGGTCGCGACCGCCCTGCCGCTCCCCCCGCTCCTGGCCGAGGCCACGACCGTGCTGAACGAGGTGCTGCGCCACAGCCCGTTCGCCACGGCCACCTTGCGAATCGTGGTAACCGACCTCGACGCCTCGGCACTCATCACTGAGACCCGCGCCACACCAGCGAGACCGTGACGTTCCCACCCGAGCCGGTGTCCTACCAAGACAAACAACCTCAGGGAGCGCGACGATGAGCAACCCCACTACCGGCACTACCGTGGTCCCGACGAGCGGCAGGCTCGCGACCGAACACGGCGCGACCACCATCGCGGACACCGTGGTGCAGAAGATCGCCGCCCTGGCCGCCCGTGAGATCAGCGGCGTGCACGCACTGGGCAGCGGCACCTCCCGCGCGTTCGGCGCGATCCGCGAACGCATCCCCGGCGCGTCAGCCAGCGCGGGTCAGGGCGTGTCGGTCGAGGTCGGCGAGAAGCAGGCAGCCGTGGACCTGCAACTGCTGGTCGAGTACGGCGTCCCGATCGCCGACCTGGCCAGGTCGGTGCGCCGCAACGTCATCACCTCGATCGAACGCATGACCGGTCTGGAGGTGGTCGAGGTCAACATCACCGTCACGGACGTCCACATCCCCGGCGACGACGACACCACCCCGGAACCCACCGCCACCCGCGTCCAGTAGGCCGCCGACGAGCAGGAGAGCCCAGGTAGGGGCGGACCAGGCAGGGGTAGGCCAAGTCGGGTGGGGCTGGTGCGACGGCCCCCCGGTCGCCAGCAGCTCAGGCAGAGCTGGTGCGACGGTTCGCCAGTGGCCCGCAGCTCTGGCAGGACGGGCGTGACGCTCCGCCGATAGCCCGTAGCTCTCGCAGGGCAGGGGTAACGCTCCGCCGGTAGCCCACAGCTCAGGCAAGGCAGGCGCGACGGTTCCCAGCGGCCCACAGCTCGGGCAGGGCAGGTGCGACGGTTCCCCAGTAGCCGCAGCTCCGGCAGGCCAGGCGCAACGGTTCCCCAGCGGCTCATAGCTCAGGCAGGGCAGGTGCGACGGTTCCCAGTAGCCGCAGTTCCGACAGGGCGGGTGTGACGGTTCGCCGGTAGGCCAAGGCTCCGGCAGAGCGGGTGCGACGGTTCCCCAGTAGCTCGC
>DATMCA010001847.1:0-2651 GCA_035559015.1 Umezawaea sp.
CTGGGCCACGCCACGTAGAGCTTCGTGAGCGCCGTCTGCACCAGGTCTTCCGCGCGGTGCCAGTCACCGCACAGCAGGTACGCGGTTCTCCGCAGCACCAGCGCGCGGGCGTCCACGTACTCGGAGAACTCGCTGTCGCGATCTCCCATGGGCCCCTCCCCTCGGTCGCCCCCCTATACGTGGGCGACGACCGGGGAGGTTGCCTCAGAACCTCGGGTGGTCCCCCGCGAGCGTGGCGCGCGGTGCGTCGGCGTCCGCGGCCTTGTTGACCTCGCCCAGCACCCAGGCGGGCACGTGGCGGGCGGTGAGCACGGCCAGCGCGCGGTCGACGTCCTCGGGGGAGACGACCGCCATCATGCCGACGCCCATGTTGAACGTCTTCTCCATCTCCTCGCGCTCGACCCGACCGCGCTGGGCGATCAGGGCGAACACGGGGTCCGGCGTCCAGGTGCCGCGGTCCAGGTCGGCGCGGACGCCCGCCGGGAGGACGCGGGCCAGGTTCGCCGTCAGGCCACCGCCGGTGATGTGCGCGTACGTGCGCACGTCGGCTTCCGCGGCCAGCGCGAGGCAGTGCTTGGCGTAGATGCGGGTCGGCTCCAGCATCTCCTCGCCGAGGGTGCGGCCGAACTCCTCGACGTGGCCCTCCAGCGGCATCCTGGCGATCTCCAGGAGCACGTGGCGGGCCAGCGAGTAGCCGTTGGAGTGCAGGCCGGACGAGCCCATGCCGATGACGACGTCACCGGGCTTGACCCGGTCCGGACCGAGCATCTTCGACGCCTCGACGACGCCGACCCCCGTGCCGGAGATGTCGTAGTCGTCGTCGCCCATCAGGCCGGGGTGCTCGGCGGTCTCGCCGCCGAGCAGCGCGCACCCGGCCAGGACACAGCCCTCGGCGATGCCCTTGACCAGCGCCGCGATCTTGTCCGGGACGACCCGGCCGACGGCGATGTAGTCCTGCATGAACAGCGGCTCGGCACCGCAGACGACCAGGTCGTCCACGACCATCGCGACCAGGTCCTGGCCGATGGTGTCGTGCTTGTCCATGGCCTGCGCGACGGCGATCTTCGTGCCGACGCCGTCCGTGGAGGCCGCGAGCACCGGTTCCTTCCAGCGGTCGAGCTTGAGCTGGAACAGGCCCGCGAACCCGCCGATGCCGCCCAGCACCTCGGGCCGCTGCGCCTTCGCCGCCCAGGGCTTGAGCTTCTCCACCGCCTCGTCCCCGGCAGCGATGCTCACTCCGGCCGCGGCGTACGTCGCCTTGGCGTTGTCGGTCTCGGCACTCACGTCAACGTGCTCCATCGTGGGGGGATTCAGGGCCTTTGCAGGGCGTCTTCGGCACCGTACCCGGTGGGCAGAACCGGAGCCGCCGAGCCCGCTACTCCCTTGATGCCCTCCAGCAGGTGCTTGCCCATCAGCGCGTCCGCGGGCAGCGGGATCGGGTAGTCGCCGTCGAAGCACGCGCTGCACAGCCGCGTCTTCGGCTGTTCGGTCGCCGCGATCAGCTGCTCCAGCGACACGTAGCCGAGCGAGTCCGCGCCGACCGAGCGGCGGATGCCGTCCAGGTCGAGCCCGTTCGCGACCAGTTCCGCGCGGGACGCGAAGTCGATGCCGTAGAAGCACGGCCACTTGACCGGCGGCGACGCGATCCGCACGTGCACCTCCAGCGCACCGGCCTCGCGCAGCATCCGCACCAGCGCGCGCTGGGTGTTGCCGCGCACGATCGAGTCGTCCACGACCACCAGGCGCTTGCCGCGGATCACGTCGCGCAGCGGGTTCAGCTTCAGCCGGATGCCCAACTGCCGGATCGTCTGCGACGGCTGGATGAACGTCCGCCCGACGTACGCGTTCTTGACCAGGCCCGACCCGTACGGGATGCCGGAGGCCTGGGCGTACCCGATGGCCGCGGGGGTGCCCGACTCCGGCACCGGGATGACCAGGTCCGCCTCGGTCGGGTGCTCGGCGGCCAGCCTGCGGCCTATCTCCACGCGGGTGGCGTGCACGCCGCGCCCGGAGATCGTCGTGTCCGGCCGCGCCAGGTACACGTACTCGAAGATGCAGCCCTTGGGTTCCGGCGTCGCGAACCGCGTCGACCGGAGACCGTTCTCGTCGATCGCGATCAGCTCGCCCGGCTCGACCTCGCGCACGAAGGACGCGCCGACGATGTCCAGCGCCGCCGTCTCGCTCGCGGCGACCCAGCCGCGTTCCAGCCGACCCAGCACCAGCGGCCGCACACCGTGCGGGTCGCGGGCCGCGTACAGCGTGTTCTCGTCGGAGAACGTCAGGCAGAACGCGCCCTTCAACGTCGGCAGCAGCTCCAGCGCGGCCTGCTCGATGCCGATGTCGGCGGCCGTCGCGGCCAGCAGCCCGCAGACCAGGTCGGAGTCCGTCGTCGCGCCGTTGCGCGACGTGATCCCCAGCTTCTTGGCCCGCTCCAGCAGTTCGGCGGTGTTCACCAGGTTGCCGTTGTGGCCGAGCGAGAGCCCGCTGCCGGCGGCCGTCGTGCGGAACGTCGGCTGCGCGTTCTCCCACGTCGTCGACCCGGTCGTCGAGTACCGGCAGTGCCCGACGGCCACGTGGCCCTTCAGCGACTGGAGGACCTGCTCGTCGAACACCTGGCTGACCAGCCCGAGGTCCTTGAAGACCACGACCTG
>DATMCA010001848.1:0-2859 GCA_035559015.1 Umezawaea sp.
GTCGGAACGCCAGGCCGAGCGGCAGTTGACGGCCAGCAGGACGCGTTGAGCGTCGCGGATCGCCTCGCCGCCAGGGGTGAGTGTGGGTGCCGCGACCACGACGAAGGTGCCGGACACCGGCAACGACAGGGCGTCGGCGGCGTCCCACAGATCGCTGGGGGCGGCGAACTCGCCGACGAGGAGCAACTCCAGGAGGGCGGTCCTCTCGCTCGCGTTCCGGCGTTGCCGTTTCTCGACCTCGTCGCGGTAACCGTGGGTGACGAGTTGGGACGCCGACTCGATGATCTGCCACACCGTCCCGCTGCCCTCCGCGATGACGCGGTCGCCGAACGGCACGGTGGCCGCTACTCGAGCGAAGCTCTCCCAGTAGAAGAGGCCCCCGATCCGGTAGGCGTGGAGCACCGCGTGGAGCGGGATGCTCGAGGAGGCCCGGCGCCGGCCGTTGGCGTCGAAGTGCGTGGTGTCCAGCGGAGAACCGCCGATGGCGCTGAACACGGCGGTCATGTTCGCCCGGACCGTGTTGGTGAGGTCCTCGACCGAGATGGTCCGCCCGGCCTGATAGGCGGGTTCCTGCTCGAAGATACGAGCGGTCAGCTGCTCGGTGAGCGCCTCGATCTTGGTCATCAGGGCGTGGCTCACCAGGACCATGCCGGCTGCGACGTTTGCCTCAGCGGCGCCTCCTGGCTCTGTGGTCAGCGTCACACGGCGGAGTGTACGCACGGCACGGCTGATGGTGCATATGCACAGCGACGAGCCGCGATCGCGCACCGTCCGCCCATTGATTGTGACGTGTGCGACGAAGGAGGGT
Organism: Umezawaea sp.; assembly: GCA_035559015.1. Lineage (GTDB taxonomy): Bacteria > Actinomycetota > Actinomycetes > Mycobacteriales > Pseudonocardiaceae > Umezawaea. The sequence goes on from DATMCA010001848.1 coordinate 809, forward strand.
GATCTCGCCCAGGGAACTTCCCCGAGCGCCTCACCAGAGGGGAAGAACATGAGCACAACAGGTACGAAGAAACTGGTCACCGCGGTGGCGACAGCCGGTCTCGTCGTGGCTCTGGCGGCTTGCGGGGACAGCGGCGACGGGTCGTCCGGCGCCGCTCCGCCCTCCGGAGGCGTCAAGGGCAAGAACGTGGTGCTGCTGGCGGGGTCCAACACCAACCCGTGGGCCGGTCACTTCAACAAGGTCTTCACCGACGCGATCACCGGTGCCGGCGGCAAGGTCGACCAGAAGCTGACCGCGGACGCCGCCGAGCAGGTCCAGTTCTTCAACCAGGCCATCTCCCAGCACCCCGACCTGATCGTGATCGAGATCCTCGACACCACCGCGACCGTCGCTTCGATCAAGAAGGCCGCTGCGGCGAAGGTGCCGGTCCTGGCGTTCGACGGCCCGCCGGACCCCTCGGTCTTCGACGACGTGATGACCGTCGAATCCGACAACAAGGGGCTCGGTCGGATCGCTGCCGAGAACCTCGTGCAAGGCATGCAGGCGGCCGGGATGAAGTCGGGCAACTACGTGACGTTGTCCGGTATGAAGTCGATGATCCTGACCCAGCACCGCCTTGACGCCTTCGACGCGTACATGAAGGGCCACCCGCAGTACAAGCAGCTGGAGCTCGTCGACACCCAGTGGTCGCCCGAGACGGCGACCACCCAGGCCACGCAACTGTTCGCGAAGTACGGCGACCAGCTCAACGCCGTCTACGGCATGGCCGACTACCTCGCGCTCCCGGCCATCCAGGCCGCCACCCAGGCGGGCCGCACCCCCGGCAAGGACGTCGTCGTGGTCGGCGGCAACTGCTTCAAGGCCGGTATCGACGCCATCAAGGCGGGCACCTACTTCGCGACCGCCACCGAGGACCCGGACACCCTCGCGAAGCAGACCAGCGCCTACGTCCTCGACTACTTCGCCGGCAAGAAGCCGGAGCAGCACACCCTGGTGAAAGAGGAGCAGATCACCAAGGACAACGTGGCCACCTACGAAGAGCAGTGCTCGCACGCATGAGCCCGGAAACCTCTCGTTCAGCCACCCTGGCGGGCCGAGCCGAGCGACCGGCAGGCCTGGAACTCAGGTCGGTCCAGCGCAGCTTCGGCCCGATCCGAGCCGTCTCGGACGTCTCCATGGCCGTCGCCGCCGGCAGCATCCACGCGCTCTGCGGCCACAACGGTGCCGGCAAGAGCACCGTGGTCAACATGATCTGCGGGCTGCTGCAGCCCGACGGCGGCGAGATCCTGATCGATGGCGACGTGGTGTCGCTGCACTCGACGTACGAGGCGCAGCGGCTCGGCATCGCCCTGGTCGACCAGGAGCTCAGCGTCATCCCGACCCTCACCGTCGCGGAGAACCTGATGCTGGGGTCCGTTGACGAGCCGCTGCTGCTGCACCGGCGCCGGCTCCGCGCGCACGCGCAGGCCCTCCTGGATCGGATCGGGCTGCGGTGCTCGCCCGACACGTTGCTCGGAGACCTGTCGATCGGCGAGCGACAGCTGGTCGAGATCGCCAGGGCCCTGGGCCGTGGTGCCCGGGTGCTGCTGCTCGACGAGCCGACGGCGACGCTCTCGGCACCCGAGATCGAGCTGGTGTTCAGCGCGGTCCGGGCGACTGCCGCGCAGGGCTGCGCGGTCATCTTCGTCTCCCACCGCCTCGGTGAGGTGATCGAACTCTGCGACCGGGTCACCATCGTTCGCGACGGGCTCACCGTGGCCACCCTGTCGACCGACGGGCTGCACGCCGACGAGATCGTCCGGCACATGCTGGGCGAGCTGCCCGCGCCGGTCGCCAAGGCCCGGAGCGGCAGGGCCGAGCCGAGCCTGGTGGTCGAGCACCTCACCACCCCCGGCCTGTTCGAGGACCTCAGCTTCGAGGTGAGCCGCGGGCGCATCTACGCGTTCGCGGGCCAAGTGGGCTCCGGCGCCTCGGAGGTGCTCCGTGCTCTCGGAGGGCTCTACCCGGCCACCTCGGGCAGCGTCGTCCTGGACGGCACACCGCTACCGGTC
>DATMCA010001849.1:0-2068 GCA_035559015.1 Umezawaea sp.
GGCCGCCACCTGCGAGAACGCGCCCCGCTGCGCACGGAGTTCACGCAGGGCCTGCGGATGCGGGAGAACCGCACCGGCCGCACCGGCTACGACTCGGCCTACCTGCTCGCCGCGGGCACGCGGTCGTTCGGCCACCGCACCGGCGAGATCTGGGCCGTCCACACCGCGTGGTCCGGCAACCACCGCACGTTCGCCGAGCGCACCTTCCACGCCGTGTCGCTCCTCGGTTCCGGCGAACTGCTGCTGTCCGGTGAACTGGCGCTGGAGCCGGGCGACACCTACACGTCCCCGTGGCAGTACGGCTCCTACGGCACCGGCCTGGACGAGGTCTCGGCCCGCTTCCACAACGACCTCCGCGCCCGCCCCGGCCACCCATCCAGCCCCCGCCCGGTCGTGGTGAACACCTGGGAGGCCGTCTACTTCGACCACGACCTGACCAGGCTGAAGGACCTCGCCGACGCCGCCGCGACCGTCGGCGCGGAGCGCTTCGTCCTGGACGACGGCTGGTTCGGCTCCCGCCGCGACGACCAGCGCGGCCTGGGCGACTGGTACGTGTCGGACGAGGTGTGGCCGGACGGCCTGACCCCGATCATCGACCACGTCACGGGCCTGGGCATGCAGTTCGGCCTCTGGGTCGAGCCGGAGATGATCAACGAGGACTCCGACCTCGCCAGGGCCCACCCGGACTGGATCATGGCCCCCGACGACACCCGGCTCCCCGGTGCCGCCCGCAACCAGCAGGTCCTGGACCTCGCTCGCCCCGACGCGTTCGCGTACATCCTCGAACGCCTGGACGACCTCCTGTCCACCTACGCCATCTCGTACCTGAAGTGGGACCACAACAGGGATCTCGTCGAGGCGGGCCACCGCCCCACCGGCCGCGCGGGCGTCCACGACCAGACGCTGGCGGTCTACCGCCTGCTGGACGAACTGCGGACCAAGCACCCCACCGTGGAGATCGAGTCGTGCTCCTCCGGCGGCGGCCGCGTGGACCTCGGCATCCTCCAGCGCACCGACCGCGTCTGGGTCTCCGACTGCATCGACGCCTTGGAACGGCAGAGCATCCAGCGCTGGACCAACGTCCTGATCCCGCTGGAACTCATGGGCACCCACGTCGGCTCGGACGTCTCCCACACCACCCACCGCAGGCACCCGCTCGACTTCCGCGCGGGCACAGCGCTGTTCGGCCACTTCGGCATCGAGTGGGACCTCACCGCCGCGTCCGAAGAGGACAGGACGAGGCTCACGGAGTGGGTGGCCCTGTACAAGGAAGTTCGCGGCCTGCTGCACACCGGCACCGCGGTGCACGAAGACCACCCGGACCCCGCATACCACGTACACGGCGTGGTAGGCCAAGACGGCGACGACGCCCTCTACGCCATCGTCGCCACCGACACCTCCGCCTACTACCCCACCGGCCCGGTCCGCCTACCCGGCCTCGACCCGAACAAGACCTACCACGTACGCCCCCAAGCACCCGGCGACATCCCCGACGGCAACGCCACCCGCTGGGGCGTCCAACTCCCGTGGTGGACCCCCGAAGGCATCACCACAACCGGCAAAGCCCTAGCAGCCGCAGGCGTACAAGCCCCAGTCCTCTTCCCAGAACGCCTGGTACTGATCCGCGCCACCACCGTGTAACCAACCACCCCAACCACCACCCCAACCAACCAGGCTCCCCAACCAACCCATCAACCATCCCCAACACGGACGCACCCAACCCACCAACCACCCCAACACGGACGCACGCAACCCGAGGAGCCTCCAGACCCCTCCTGCCCCCGATCCCCAGCGCCCTCACTTCGACTTTGGTTTGTCAAGGCATCTTTCCCGCCTTGACAAACCAAAGTCGAAGTTCGAGACAATTGCGCCTCGGGGGGACCCTCACCCCCCTCAAACCACCCCCGACCCCTCGAACCACCACCCCCGACCTCCCGACCCACCGCACACTCCTCAAGCCGCCTCCCACCGCCCCAGGAAGTGGTCATAAGCACCCACCGCCCCAGCAGCCTCCACCACCTCCCTCCCCACCTCGAACTCCCGCCCCCGCCCCCCAGGATCAGGCGAA
>DATMCA010001850.1:0-5025 GCA_035559015.1 Umezawaea sp.
GCCGGAGAGCACGATGCCGTAGACGCCGATCGACGAGCAGGCCAGCACGACCAGCACGCCGACCGGGAGGTCGACCAGCTGGAGCGAGGTCTTCTCGCCGAACAGCGACACCTCACCGGCGATCGGGATCACCGAGAAGGCGACGAACGCCGGGATGCAGGAGATGACCGGCGCGAGGAAGAACACCCACTTGTCCGCGAGGACCGGGCGGATGTCCTCCTTGAACGCCAGCTTCAGGCCGTCCGCCAACGACTGGAGCCAGCCGTTGGGGCCGACCCGGTTGGGGCCGGGGCGCTGCTGCATCCGCGCGACGACCTTGCGCTCCCAGTTGATCATGAACAGCGTCATGACGACGAGGAACGCGAAGATCCCGACGACCTTGATCAGGATGATCCAGATCGGGTCGTCCGCGAGAAGTTCGGCGGTGCTCATGCTTTGCCTCCACGGTCCGACGCGCTCTTCTCAGCGGAGGGCCCATTCAACGCAGTTACCGCCACGAGGGAACCGTGGCCCGCGACGAGGTTTCGGCGCACGGTGACCGGGCCCGAGTTGCCGGGCAGCCAGACGACGCCGTCGGGCAGGTCCGCGACCTCGACGGGCAGCGTCACCGACCCGCGCTCGGTCGACACGGTGATGTCGGCGCCCAGGTCGAGGCCGAGGTTCACGGCGGTGTTCGCGGACACCTTCGCCACCACCGGGCGGGCCGTGCCCGCGAGGTTCGGCTCGCCGTCCTGGAGCGAACCGTTGTCCAGCATCCGGCGCCAGGTCGCGAGAACGGCCTGGCCCTCCTTGGGCTGCACGAGCAGCGGGGCGGACACCGTGGGGGCCGAGAACTCCGCGACGTTCGAACCCAGGCGGTCGAGGTCCGCCGCGGCGGCCGCGGGGGTCTGGGTGAACAGGTCGGAGTCCATCTCGACGGCCAGCGTGTCGAGCACCCGGCAGTCCGGCAGCGCGCCGGTGCCTTCGAGCGTGGTGCCGAAGTCGCGGCGACGGCCTTCCCAGTTCAGGAAGCTGCCCGACTTCTCGACCGACGGGGCGATCGGGAGGACGACGTCCGCGTGGGCGGTCGCCGCGCTCGGGCGCAGTTCCAGGGAGACCACGAAACCGGCGAACTCCAGCGCGCGCTCGGCGAGACCGGGGTCCGGCAGGTCGAACGGGTCGACGCCCGCGACGACCAGCGCGTCCAGGCCACCGCTCGCGGCGGCGACCAGGATGCCGTTGGTGTCGCGGCCCGCGCGGGTCGGCAACGTGCCCGCCACCAGGCCCCAGGCGTTCTCGACCTCGGCGCGCGCGGCGGCGTCGCTGACGAGCCTGCCGCCGGGCAGCAGGTTCGGCACGGCGCCCACTTCGAGCGCACCGCGCTCACCGGCGCGGCGCGGGATCCACGCGACCTTCGCACCGGTGGACTCGGCGAGCCGGGACACCGCGGAGAACAGGCCGGGAACCTCGGCGGCGCGCTCGCCGACGAGGATGACCGAACCGCCCGCGCCCAACGCCTCGGTGACGTCGGGGGCGTGCTCCGCCAGGCCGTTCAGCGCGGCGGGCTCCTGGCCGGGGACGCAGGCGAGCAGCGTGCCGAAGGTCTTCTCCACGGCGGGCGAGGTGTACTGGCCCAGGTGGAACACCTTGGTCTTCTTGCGAGCGGCCTTGCGCAGCCGCAGGAAGACGATGGGCGCTTCCTCCTCCGGCTCGAAGGCGACGCACAGCACGGCGGGCGCGGCCTCGATGGCCTTGAACGTCACGCCGCCGTTGTCCGGCGTCGTGCCGAGGATGGTGCTGGTGAGGAACTCCAGCTCCTCGGCCGAGTGCGCGCGGGCCCGGAAGTCGACGTCGTTGGTCTTCAGCGCGACGCGGGCGAACTTGGCGTAGGCGTAGGCGTCCTCGACGGTCAGGCGACCGCCGGTGAGCACGCCGACGCCCTTGGCGTCCCGCGCGGCGGCGAGGCCGGTCGCGGCGACCTGGAGGGCCTCGGTCCACGAGGTCTCGCGCAGCTCACCGGTCTCCGCGTCGCGCACCTGCGGACGCAGGAAGCGGTCCTCGGCGGTGGCGTAGCGGAACGCGAAGCGGCCCTTGTCGCAGATCCACTCCTCGTTGACCTCGGGGTCGTCGCCCGCGAGCTTGCGCTGCACCTTGCCGCGCCGCCAGTCGGTGCGCTCGGCGCAACCCGACGAGCAGTGCTCGCAGACGCTCGGGGTGGAGATGAGGTCGAACGGGCGGGCGCGGAAGCGGTAGGCCGCGCTCGTCAGGGCACCCACCGGGCAGATCTGGATGGTGTTGCCCGAGAAGTACGACTGGAACGGCTTGCCGTCCGCCACACCGATCTGCTGCTGCGAACCGCGCTCCAGCAGCTCGATGAACGGGTCGCCCGCGATCTGCGCGGAGAACCTGGTGCAGCGCTGGCAGAGCACGCAGCGCTCGCGGTCCAGCAGCACCTGCGTCGAGATCGGCAGGGGCTTCGGGAACGTGCGCTTGTGCTCGTGGAAGCGGGACTCCGCGCGACCGTGCTTGAGCGCCTGGTTCTGCAACGGGCACTCGCCGCCCTTGTCGCAGATCGGGCAGTCCAGCGGGTGGTTGATGAGCAGCAGCTCCATCACACCCTGCTGTGCCTTGTCCGCGACGGGCGAGGTCAGCTGGGTCTTCACGACCATGCCGTCCGCGACCGTCATCGTGCACGAGGCCTGGGGCTTCGGCATCGGCCGACCGCCCATCTCGACCTCGACGAGGCACTGGCGGCAGGCGCCCGCGGGCTCCAGCAGCGGGTGGTCGCAGAACCGCGGCACGACGATGCCGAGGCGCTCGGCCGTGCGGATCAGCAGCTCACCCTTGGGGGCGACGACCTCGAAGCCGTCGATCACGAGCTTGACGTGGCCCTCGGGGACCGCGACATCGCTCTTCTCCGGTGCCAAAGTCATCAGTGGGCTCCTGCCAACACAGCGGAGTTCTTGTCGCAGAGCGCCAGGAACTCGTCCTTGAAGTACTTGATGCCACTGGTGATCGGGCTGACCGCGCCATCACCCAGCGCGCAGAACGAGCGGCCGAGGATGTTGTCGCAGACGTCGAGCAACGTGTCGATGTCGCTCGCGGTGCCGTTGCCCGCCACCATGCGCTGGAGGATCTGGACCAGCCAGTACGTGCCCTCACGGCAGGGGGTGCACTTGCCGCACGACTCGTGCTTGTAGAACTCGGTCCACTTCATGACCGCCCACGGGACCGAGACGGTCTCGTTGAACAGCTGCAACGCCGTGGTGCCCAGCATCGAGCCGGCCTCGGCGGCACCCTCGAAGTCCAGCGGCACGTCGAGGTGGTCCGCGGTGAACAGCGGGGTGGACGAACCGCCCGGCGTCCAGAACTTCAGCGGGATGCCGTCCTTCATGCCGCCCGCCAGCTCCAGCAGCTCGCGCAGCGTGGTGCCCATCGGGGCCTCGTACTGGCCGGGCCGCGTGACGTGGCCGGACAGCGAGTAGATCTTCGGGCCGGGCGAGCGCTCGCGCCCCATGGTGCGGAACCAGTCGCTGCCGCCGTTGACGATGAACGGCACGCTGGCGATGGTCTCGACGTTGTTCACCACGGTCGGCGACGCGTAGAGCCCGGCGGTCGCGGGGAACGGCGGCTTCAGCCTCGGCTGGCCGCGCTTGCCCTCCAGCGAGTCGAGCAGCGCCGTCTCCTCGCCGCAGATGTACGCGCCCGCTCCGGCGTGCACGACGACGTCGAGGTCGAAGCCGCTGCCCAGGATGTCCTTGCCCAGGTACCCGGCGGCGTACGCCTCCTTGACGGCGCCGTCGAGCCTGCGGATGCAGTGGAGGGCCTCACCGCGCACGTAGATCGCGGCGAAGTTCGCCCGGATCGCGTACGAGGTGATGATGATGCCCTCGATGAGGGAGTGCGGGTCCGCCATCATCAGCGGGATGTCCTTGCAGGTGCCCGGCTCGCCCTCGTCGGCGTTGATGACGAGGTAGTGCGGCTTGCCGTCGCCCTGCGGGATGAAGCCCCACTTCATGCCCGTGGGGAAGCCCGCGCCGCCCCGGCCGCGCAGGCCGGAGTCCTTGCACTGCTGGATGATCTGGTCCGGGTGCGCGCCGAGGGCCTTGCGCAGCGCGGTGTAGCCCTCCAGTTGCTCGTAGGTCTTGATCGTCCACGAGCGCGGCGAGAGCCAGCGCTTAGTGAGCACCGGAGTGAGGCTGTCCACCATGGCTCCCCCTACTTCTTTTCCGGGACAGGCGGGAACGCGACGTCGTCCGACATGGATGGTGCGGTCCACCCGTTGTCCGCGGCGATGCGGGCGCCCCGCACGGTCTCGGCGGCGGCCGACGGGCCGTCCAGGTCGGACTCGCGACCCTCGAAGAACCCGGCCAGCTGGAGCTCGGCCTGGCGGAAGTCGGTGAGCGGGGCACCGCGCGTCGGCGCGGGCTTCTCCCCGGCCTGCAACGCGGTCACGAGCTCCAGCGCCTTGTCCGGCGTCTGGTTGTCGTAGAACTCGTAGTTCACCTGGAGGACGGGGCCGAGGTCGCAGGCCGCGAGGCACTCGGCGTGCTCCAGGGTGATCGAGCCCGGCGTGCCCGGCTCGCCCGAGGTCTCCTCCTGGCCCAGCGGCTTGCCCTCACTGCCCAGGTGCTCGCGCAGCTTGGCGAAGATGGCGTCGCCGCCCAGCGCCGCGCACAGGGTGTTCGTGCACACGCTGACCAGGTGCTCGCCGCACGGCTTGCGCTTGTACATGGTGTAGAAGGTCGCGACCGCGCTGACCTCGGCGTTGCTCAGGTCGAGCTGGCCCGCGCAGAACGCGATGCCCGCCTGGCTGACGTAGCCCTCGACGGACTGCACGAGGTGCAGCATCGGCAGCAGCGCCGACCGCGCGAGCGGGTAGCGCGAGATGAGCTGCTGCGCCCGCGCGACCGTGTCCTCACCGAACACGCTCAGGTCCACGGTGGACGGTTCAGAAGTCTGGGTCATCGGTCACAACCACCCATCACCGGGTCGATAGAGGCCACCGAGGCGATGACGTCGGCGACCATGCCGCCCTCGCACATC
>DATMCA010001851.1:0-7464 GCA_035559015.1 Umezawaea sp.
GCGTCCACGAGGTCGGCCGGTGTCCCCACCCCGGCGAACGGGTAGTGGTCGGGGCGGAGCACGAACCCGATGTGGCCCGCCTCGGCCAGGTGCCGCAGGAGCACGCCGTCGACGTCGACCTCGGGCACCAGGTGCAGCACCACCGCCCCGAGCGAGCGCAGCCGTGCCACCTGGTCGTCGGACAGCACTTCCAGCGGGTCGACGGTGGCGGCGACCAGCACGGCGGGCCCAACCAGGTCGTCGAGCGGGCCGGTGCGCCCTTCGAGCGTCACCCGCGGTTGCGGGGCCGGCACGCCGTAGCCCACCGCCGGCGTCCCGTCCGCTGCCCGGCGCACGACACCGCCGGTCACCGGCGAGGACAGGGGCGTCGGCAGGATCCTCACTGGGTCGGCGTCGTTGGCCAGCATGAACGCGTCCCGCCGCGCCGCCTCCTCCGCGTCGGCCACGCAGATGACCTTGCCCAGCGCCACGGACACGCCGATCGCCTGCTCGACGTGCGCCCGCCGTTCGACCGGGTAGGTGTCCAGCAGTTCGGGGCCGACCTGCCCGGCGAGCACGAGGTCGAGCTTCCAGGCCAGGTTGGCGGCGTCGCGGATGCCCGAGCACATGCCCTGCCCCGCGAACGGCGGCATGAGGTGGGCGGCGTCGCCCGCGATCAGCAGCCTGCCCGCGCGCCACTCGTCGGCGAGCCGGGCCTGGAACCGGTAGACGGCGTGCCGTTCGAGGTCGGCCGTCGCCGGTGTGACGCCCCACGGTTCGAGCAGCCGCCAGGCGGTGGCCTCGTCGTTCAGCTCGCCCACCGACTCCCCCGGCAGCCGCATGAACTCCCACCGGCGACGGCCGGGGCCGCCGGAGACGGCGGTGGTAGGCCGCACCGGATCGCAGACCTGGAGGTTGGTCGGCTCCCACGACCGGTGCTCCCTCGGCACCAAGTCGACGACCAGCCAGTCGTGGAAGTAGCCGAGGTCGGTGACGGTCGTGCCGATCCGCTCGCGGACCAGGCTGTTGGCGCCGTCGCAGCCGACCACCCACGAGGCCGTGAGCCGGACCGGACCGTCCGGCCCGGCGGCGAGCACCGCGACACCGTCCTCGCCCACGTCCAGGTCGGTCACCTCGTGGCAGTTCAGCACCGTGATCGACTCACGCACGCCGGCGACCGCGGCGAGGGCCCGTTCCAGGTCCGGCTGGTGGAACATCGTGGCGATCGGCCAGCCCGACGGCCCGGTGCCGGACCAGTCGAACCTCAGCAGGCACCGCCCTTCGGCGTTGCGCCACTCGTAGACGGCGGCCTGCTCGCCGACCGTGCGGATCACGTCGCCGACGCCCGCCTCCGCCAGGACGCGGGCGGTCTCGTCGTCGAAGTGCACGGCCCTCGGCCGCGGATAGGGCTCGGGCCAGCGCTCCAGCACGACCACCCGGTGACCGCGGCGGCCCAGCAGGTTGGCGAGGGTGAGGCCCACCGGGCCGGCGCCGACGATCGCGACGTCGAAACCGGCCAGGTCAGTCACTGTGCGCGCCGGTCATCAGCTCGGCGAGGTCCTCGGGCGCCAGGAACGAGGGCGGCGGAGGCGGACCCCAGTTGTAGAGCCCCTTCATGCCCTCCCAGACGCCGGGCTTCCACAGCGCGTCGTCGACGATGCAGTCCAGGTCGGAGTAGTACTCGGAGAAGTTGCCCGCCGGATCCTTGAGGTACCAGAAGAAGTTCGAGCCGACGTGGTGGCGCCCCAGGCCCCAGACGTGCCTGCCGGGGTCGGCTTCGAGCATCGCGCTGGCTCCGCGCCCCACCTCGTCGACGTCGTCGACCTGCCAGGACGTGTGGTGCAGGAACTGCACCGGGGCCTGCTGCACCAGGACGTTGTGGTGGTCGGTCGAGCAGCGCAGGAACGCCGCGAGCCCCGGCACGGTGTCGCTGACCTTGAAGCCCAGCCCCTCGGTGAAGAAGCGCTGGCTGGTCTCCTGGTCGGTGGAGCCGAGCACGACGTGGCCGAGCCTGCGGGGCCGGACCGGACCGTCGCGCAGGACGCCGTCGGCGCGGACGCCGGGCCGGTCGACGCGGCCGGGCCCGTTGTACACCGGCGCCGGGGCGGCGGGCTGGTCCAGCCGGGGCGCGATGGCGACCTCGATCCGGGTGCCGGTGCCCGGATCGACGGCGGACACCGCGGACGCGGTGCGCTCCACCGGCACGTCGAGGCGGCGCAGTCCGGCGGCGACGCGGTCGAGGTCGTCCGGGTCGTCGGCGCCGACCCCGAGGTCGAGCAGCCGCCGCCGGTCGGAGCGGGCGATCCGCAGTTGCTCGCCGCCGTCCAGGGTGGTGAAGCGGTGGGTCCCGGCTCCGGGTTGGAGCCCGAACTCGGTGTAGTAGGCGGAGGTCGCCTCGACGTTCGGCACGCCGAGGGTGATCGAGGTCAGGCGGTGCAGGGGCATGTCACTTCTCCTTCGAGGTGGCGACGAAGTGCTGGCGGAGTTCGCCGATCCCGGCGATCGTGCTGACCAACCTGTCCCCCTCGCGGAGGAACCAGCGGGGGTCGCGGGCCGCGCCGACCCCGGCGGGCGTGCCGGTGAAGATCACGTCGCCGGGTTCCAGCGGCAGCACGGCCGACAGCGCGGCGATCAGCGCGGGCACGGAGAAGACCAGGTCGGCGTGGTCCCCTTCTGCACCGGTTCCCCGTTGACCGAGCACCCCAGGTCCAGCGCGTCCGGGTCCAGGCCCTGCGCCACCAGTTCGTCCACGGTCACCAGCCAGGGACCCATCGGCGTGAAGCCGGGGAACGACTTGCCGAGGCTGAACTGCGGGGCCGGTCCGGTGAGCTGCACCGTCCGCTCCGACAGGTCCTGGCCGACGGTCACCCCGGCGACGTGGTTCCAGGCGTCGGCCTCGGCGACGTCGCGCGCCGTGCGGCCGATGACGACGACCAGTTCGACCTCCCAGTCCACGGTCTCCCCCGCCAGCACGACCGGCCCGCACGGACCGGTGATCGAGCCGCGGAACTTGGTGAAGACCGGAGGGAAGTCCGGGACGGCGATGCCCGACTCGGCGGCGTGGTCGCGGTAGTTCAGGCCGATCGCGAAGAGCTGACCGGGACGGGGGACGGGGGCTCCGAGCCGTTCGGGCTCGAACGGCTCGGCGGTGACAGCGGTGGTGTCCAGGGTGGCGGCCCAGCTCGTGAAGGCCTCCCACCTGGGGAAGACCTCCTGCGGGTCGGGCCCGAACTCCCCTTCGCTGGCCGTGGCGACGTCCACGGCCCCTCGGTCGGTGACCAGGACCAGTCGGCTGTCGAGGTTGCCGATGCGCATGCGTTCTCCTCGGGGTGGGCTGCTTCCGAGGTTGGCACCGGATCGTCGTCAAAGCAACATTATTTCGAAATTTCTTCGACCGGCCCGCGTACTGCCGGAATTTCGATACCGCCGTGTTACGGTTCGGGGATGGCAGCAGAAGCCGGCACCCGGAGCAACGCCGTGTTCGACCAGCTCCGCGCCGACGTCCTCGCCGGGCGGCTCGCACCCGGCTCGAAGCTCAAGCTCGCGGTGCTCGGCGAGCGGTACTCCGCCAGCCTCTCGGTCGTCCGCGAGGCCCTGAGCCGACTCGCCGAACAGGGACTGGTGATCCCCCACCCGCAGCGGGGCTTCAGCGTCATGCCCCTGAGCCCCGAGGACCTCACCGACCTGACCGACACCCGCATCGACCTGGAGACCCTCGCCGCCCGGCGCTCGGTCGAACGCGGCGACCTGGCCTGGGAGACGCGGCTGGTGGGCGCCCACCACACCCTCGCGGGCACCTCCGCCGCCACGCCCGACGGCGAGGTCAACGAGGACTGGATCACCGCGCACCGCACGTTCCACCACGCGCTGGTCGCCGGCTGCGGCAGCCCGCGGCTCCAGGCCCTGGCCACCGGGCTCCGCGACGCGGCCGAGCTGTACCGGATCTGGTCCACCTCGCTGACCCACGACACCGCGCGCGACATCGCCGGGGAGCACCGCGAACTGCTCGACCTGGCCATCGCCCGCGACGCCGACGGCCTGGCGGCGGCGCTGGCCGCGCACATCCAGCGGACCACCGACATGCTGCTGCGGTACGCCGCGAGCCAGGCCTGACGGCGTCCGCGGGTTTAAGCGATCACTTAACGGACGGGTTCGAAGCCGGTGCCGTCGTCGTAGCCTGGACCGACACTCGTCGTCGGGAGGTGCCGGGGCATGGGTCGTGAATCCGAGGGTGCGAAGCAGGTGTTGCGGGACATCTGGCGGGCGGACCCGCGCAGCACCGCGGACCTGGAGGCCGAACTCGGCCACGGGAAGTCTTGCAGGGCGATGAAGCACGTCGGGTTCGGCGGCGGCGCCGAGCCGGTGGACGACGACCTGCGGGCCGCGTGGCGGGACAGGTTGGCCCGCGAGGGCAAGTTGCGGGACGACGGTCGGACTGTGGCGGAGCTGCTCAAGCACGACCCGCGGTGACCGTGGCCGTGCCGGAGTCCGTCGCCGAGCTGACCGAGGTCCTGCGGCGCGGTGGTTACCTGGCCGATCGCGGGCTCGCGACCGCCGTGCACGTGGCGCTGGCGCTGCGGCGACCGCTGCTGCTCGAAGGCGAGGTCGGCGTCGGCAAGACGGAGATCGCCAAGGTGCTCGCCACCGTGCTGGGGCGCGAGCTGATCCGGTTGCAGTGCCACGAGGGCATCGACACGAACCAGGCGCTGTACGAGTGGGACTACGCGCGGCAGCTGCTGCACATCCGCGCACTGTCCACACCGGACAGCGAGGTCGCCGTGGCGGAGTTGTTCGGCCCGGAGTTCCTGCTGGAGAGGCCGCTGCTGCGAGCGGTGCGGACGGGAGACCGGGCGGTGCTGCTGATCGACGAGGTGGACCGCGCCGACGACGAGTTCGAGGCGTTCCTGCTGGAGCTGCTGTCGGACTTCCAGATCACCATCCCCGAGGTCGGCACGGTGGTCGCCGCCGACCCGCCGCTGGTGGTGCTGACGTCCAACCGGACGCGCGAGCTGCACGACGCGCTGAAGAGGCGCTGCATGTACCACTGGATCGACTACCCGCCGTTCGAGCGGGAGGTGGAGATCGTGGTGCTGCGCGAGCCGTCGGTGTCGGAGTCGTTGGCGCGCGAGGTGGTGGCCGCGGTGACCCGGCTGCGCGACCTGGACCTGGCCAAGCCGCCGGGGGTCGCGGAGACCATCGACTGGGCCCGGACGCTGGAGTTCCTCGGGGAGACCGCGCTGACGGCGGAGGTCGCCGACGCCACGCTCGGGGCGGTGGTGAAGGACCGCGACGACCTGGTCCTCGTGCGCGACGACCTGGAGGGGATCACCGCGGATGGGTGAGCACCCGTTCGTCGGTGTGCTGGTGGGCTTCGGGCGCGCGCTCCGGTCCGAGGGCCTGCCGGTCGGCACCGGGGACACCCTGGTGTTCTGCGCGGCGGCGGCCGTGCTGGACCCGACCGACCTCGCCGACCTGTACTGGGCGGGGCGCACGGCGCTGGTCGGGCGACGCGACGACATCCCGGTGTACGACGAGGTCTTCCGGCGCTACTTCCTCGGTGCGGATGCGCCCGAGGAGTCGGTGCCGGCGCTGAAGGCGACCCCGGCGGGCGAGTCGGCGGCCACGTTCGCCGTGCCCGCGACCGAGCCCGGCACGGCGAGCGGCGAGGAGCAGCGGCTCGGGCTCGTGGCGTCCTCCGTGGATGTGCTGCGGCACCGGTCGTTCACGGCCTGCACCGACGAGGAACTCGCAGCGCTGCGCCGGATCATGGCCAGCATCCGGCTCGCCCCGCCCCGACGGCGGAGCCGCCGCACCCGCGCCGCCACCTCGGGGCGGATCCCCGACCTGCGGCGGACGATCCGCCAGGCCATGCGCACCCAGGGCGAACTGGTCGCGGTGCACCGCCGCCGACGTCGGGTCCGGCCGCGCCCGCTCGTGCTGGTGCTGGACGTGTCCGGGTCGATGGCGGACTACTCGCGAGCCCTGCTCCAGTTCGCGCACACCACGCGGCGAGCCGCCCGCGCGGTCGAGGTGTTCTGCTTCGGCACCAGGCTGACCCGCGTCACCCACGCCCTGCGGTCGCGCGGCGCGGACGAGGCGCTGCGGCGGGCGGCGGAGCTGGTCGTCGACTGGGAGGGCGGGACCCGGATCGGCGACTCGCTCGACCGGCTCGTCCGGGACTGGGCGCGGCGCGGGCCGACCCGCGGCGGCATCGTGGTGATCTGCTCCGACGGGCTCGACCGCGGCGACCCCGACGTGCTGTCCACGGCCGTGGCCCGGCTCTCCCGGCTGTGCCACCGGATCGTCTGGCTGAACCCGCACCGCGGCGACGACCCCCGCCACCGGCCGCGGACGCTCGGCATGATGGTCGTCGAACCGCACGTCGACGTGCTGCTGTCGGGTCACGACCTGGGCAGCCTGGAGGAGTTCGCCAGGCTGCTGCCCGCCCTGGGATGAAGGAGGGACGCATGACCTCGCGCTGGAGCGTCGGCATCGAGGCCGAGGGCGACCGGGTGCTGACCCACGACGAGATCCTGGACCTGGCCGACGCGGTGGCCCCGAGCGGTGGCATCGCCTCGGGCATCGGCACCACCCGGTACGGCGCACGGCTGCTCGTCGTGGCGGACACCCGTGAAGAGGCCGTCGAGCGCGCCACCGCGGAGTTCACCGCCGCCGCCCGCACGGCGAACCTGCCCGACTACCCGATCTCACGGGTGGAGGCCGTCAGCGAGGAGGACGACTGGCGCGAGGAGGCACGATCGCGGTCACCGCGCTAGCTCTCGTTCGGGTCGCGGCTGGTCGTCAACGGGCTCGTGGTGGGGGCCTCGTACTCGCCGATCCACTCGGGTTTCCAGGCCCTGTCGTACTTCTGCCGGTTGCACAAGGGCTGGTACACCGACACCAGCTCGTTCGCGATCTGCTCGCGGTGCGCGGCGGTGCCGCCCGGCACCTCGAACGTCGCGATGCGGACCTTCCACCTCGACGTGGCTCGGCGCACCCAGCACGCCGCGCTCGGGTGCCGGAACGGGAAGCCCTCGGTCGTGAGGTCGTCGCTGTGGCCGACGTAGATCACCGCGTACCGGTTCGCCCGCTCCAGTTCGTACAGGACGGCGTAGACGGCGGGGCGGTTCGGCGGCGTCCAGCCACCGAGCACGCGCGGACCCTCGAACAGGTACCCCGCCGCCGAACCGAGCCTGATCATCAAGGGTGGTAGCCGACCGTCTCGTGCAGCCGCGACCGGCGGGTGCCGGACGCGGGGCGGGTCACCCGCCGCTCCGACGACGGGGAGGGCGCCGGAGGTGCCGCGTTCACCACGATCCGCTCGGCGAACCCGTAGAGCAGCGGCAGCGCGCTCGCGACGACCTTGCCGCTGCGGTTGACGTGCTCCAACCCCGGCACGATGTCGGCCGCGTGCGCGTTGACCGTCTTCACGTGCTCGGCGCACTTCTCCAGGTTCACCGCGATCCGGGTCAGCAGGGAGCCGAT
>DATMCA010001852.1:0-4149 GCA_035559015.1 Umezawaea sp.
CCGCCCTCGGTGAATTGCCCCGACTGCGGGGGCGACCTGGTCGCGCGCCCGGTGTCGGGTCGCGGAACCGTATTCACCTATACCGTCAACTACCAGCCGTTCAATCCGGCCGTTCCGGTTCCGTACGTGATCGCGATCGTCACACTGGATGAGCAGGCCGACTTACGCATCGCGACGAATATCGTTGATTGCGAACCGGATTCGGTGTATGTCGGCCAACCAGTCGAGGTGCGGTTCGAACGCCACGAGGTCGGTGGCGAGGCCCTCTTCGTTCCGGTATTCGCTCCACGCCACGACACACGCCGCGTACAAGCCGTTTAGCGGGAGTTTGCGCCTGCGTAGCGAAAAGGCATGCCGCCGAGGTCGTTTGGCTGTCGTCCGTCGCAGGTTCGCCTGTGCATTCCTCTGGTGCACGCCGACGACGTCGCGGACGCCTTCGTGCGCGTGATCGAGCGTCGTGCCACCGGAGTTCAACCTGGCCGCCGAACCTCCGCTGGGTTGCACGCCATCGCCGATGTGTTGGGGGCCAAACCGATCACCTTCCTTCGGCCGTACTGGGCGCCCTTGTCGACCTCAGTTGGCGTGCACGGCTGCAACCGATCGACCGGGGCTGGCTGGGCATGGCGTTCAGCGTGCCGCTGCGACACCGGTCGATATCAAGCAGCTGCGCCGCGACGTGACCAAAGGTCCGATGACCACCAGGCAGTTGCCCTAGCTCGAATCGACGGGCATCAATTTGAGTTCCTAAGCGGAGTCAAGGCCTTAGACGGGTTCTAGGCTGGTGGCGACGGGTCGGTGGTTTGGAGCGCTTGGCGACTCCTGTTGTCCCCGGCCCGTCCTACCTTTGATCCGCTGGGATTGGCGGGTGTTAGCGGCGTTGATCCTGGTCTGGCGGTCGATGCGGTGGTGAGCGATGACCAGGCGGCGGCCTTCGTCGGCGTCGATAGGTCGGCCGTCGGTGTCGCGAATCTCGTAGGACTGACCGGTGCGCCAACAGGTCGCGATGCGGGTGAGCAGCATGGTAGCGATGTGGCAGGTCGCCGAGTCGTGATGGCGCTCAGTCTGCATGAGCCGCTTGTACTTGGCGGCTAGTTGAGGGTCGATCTTGCGGGCGTGATCTGCGGCGGTGAACAGCGCTTCGCGCAGCAGTGGATCGCCGGCTTTGGTCAACCCGTGCTGGTAGTGGCTTTGTCCAGACTGGTTGAGTTTGGGGATCAGTCCGGAGTATGCGCGGATCGCTGCCAGCGAGTTGAATCGGTGCGGATTCCCGAGGCGGCCAGCGATGATCCCGGCGATTACGGGGCCGACTCCCGGTGCTGAGGCGATGATGCCGTGTGGGTCGGCTTCGGCATAGAGATTGGCGACGCGTTCATCGAGGTCGTCGATTTGTTCGGTCAACGCTTGGGCTTGTTCGGCTTCGATGGCGATGTCGGCTGCCAGTTCGGCGAAGTCGATCCGCGCGGCGGTGCCGGCGCCCCAGAGCTGCAATGACTCCTGCGCCGCGGCCAGGATCAGGGTGGCCTGCGGTTCGCGCCAGGACCCGCGGGAATAGCGGATCAGCAACCGGGTCAGCCGGGCATGCCCGAGACGGATGACGGTGTTGGGGTCGGCGTAGCGGGCCAGCAGCGCCAAGGTGGCCTTGCCGTAACGCGAACCGAGCGCGTCATACCAGGCCGGGCCGAGCAGCTCTAGCTGGGCATCTAGGCGCTGGAACACCGCCGTGCGGCGCTTGATGATCGAGGCTCGGATCTTGACGATCCGGCGCAGCGGTTCTGCCGGACCTTCACCGGTGTGGTCGCGCAATCCTTCCGGATGCAGCAATGGCAGCCGTGCCAACATCTTGGAATCGAGGTGATCGTTTTTGGTGTGTTTGGAGTAGTAGGCGCGCAGATCCGCCGACTGCGTTGTGGGCACCATTGAGACTCGCGCACCACGGTGGCGAAACCACGAGGCCAACACGACCCACGCGTTGCGGGTCGGCTCCATCACGATGCGGACCGTGTCTTCATCGGTCAAACCGCAAGCAGCCCAGAGCTTTTCCAAATCAACGGGTCGGGTGAAGAAACGCCGTCCGGTCCACACGAAGGTTCCATCAGGGCGTGCCAGCGACGCTTGATGAGCGGCCCGGCAGGCCACGTCGATTCCTAGGGTCAGTTCCACACCACGTCCTTTCAGTGATCGGGTTTAAACCTGCGATCGGGGTTGGCATGGCCCAGACATTCCGTAAGCAGGAGTCCGGCATCCACCGGCTCCAAGTTCCCGAACAGAGACACCGACACCGCGCAGGTCGTGCTCGCGAACGGCCACTCAAAAATCAGGAATCCGAGAGGTTCCAGTCGGTGGTCCGGCCGCCCGCGAGCACTCACCAACACTAAATGTCGGTGGTTCGAACTAGTGTTCGATATATGAGTTCGGTGGCTGTTTCCAAGCGGATCGCGGCGTTGACCGCGGAGTTGGCGGCGCTGCTGGCCGAGCCGGTGGATGGGTCGGTCGCCGAGCGCGCCGCGGTGGCCTATGAGTGGGAGACGTTTGTGCGGCGGTGTGCAGTGATGGATCATCGCGTGGTCGCGTCGTTGGCCGAGGTGCCGGCCCAGGAGTTGGGGGAGTCGTCGACGGCGGCGGCGTTGTCGACGTTGTTGCGGATCTCCAGTGCTGAGGCGAACCGCCGCGTCAAGGTGGCCAGGGAGCTGGGGCCGCGCACCGCGTTGACCGGTGAGCGGCTGGCGCCGGTGTTGCCGCGCACCGCCGCCGCTCAGGAGCGGGGGGTGATCGGTGCTGAGCATGTGGCGATCATCTGGAAGTTTTTCACCAAGCTGCCCGATTTCGTGGACGTCGCCACCGCCGAGGCCGCCGAGGCGCAGCTGGCCGAGCTGGCCTGCGGGTTGCGACCCGAGGACCTGCGGGCAGCTGCGGACCGGTTGGCCGCCACCCTCGACCAGGACGGCGACCTTTCTGACGCCGACCGGGCCCGGCGGCGGTACTTCACCCTGGGCAAGCAGGGCCGCGACGGCTTGAGCCAGGTCCACGGCACCGTCGACCCCCAGACGCGCGGACTGCTCGAAGCGGTGAACGCCAAATGGGCCGCACCCGGCATGTGCCACCCCGACGACGACCATCCGTGCCTCGATGGCGTGCCGTCGCCCGAGGCGGTCGCCGGGGATCTGCGCTCGACCGGGCAGCGCAACCACGACGCGCTCAAAGCCCTGTTGCAGGCGATGCTGGCGTCGGGACAGTTGGGCAGCCACCACGGGCTCCCGGTCACCATGGTCGTGTCGACGACATTGAAAGAACTGGAGTCCGGTACCGGGCATGCGGCCACCGGCGGCGGCGCCCTGTTGCCGATGGCCGAGGTGATCCGCCAAGCATCGGCGGCCCATCACTATCTGGCGGTGTTCGACGGGCACACCGAAGAACCCCTGTATCTGGGCCGGGCCAAACGCCTCGCATCGCGCGGACAACGCCTCATGCTCTACGCGCGTGATCGGGGTTGCACCCGGCCCGGCTGCACCGCACCGGCCTACTGGTGTGAAGCCCACCACGACGACGGCTGGGCCGCCGGGGGCGCACCCACCGACATCACCACGCTGTCACTGGCCTGCCCATCAGACAACAAACTCATCGAAAAGACCCGCTGGCGCACCCGAAAACGCGCCGACGGCCGCACCGAATGGATCCCCCCACCCCACCTCGACACCGGCCAAACCCGCGTCAACAACTACCACCACCCCCACCGCTACCTCACCCCCGACGAAGACGGCGAGGACGAAGACGCCGACGATCCGTAGGACCGCAGGAACACCAGCAGGTCGGCATTGACGGTGACGGCGTGGGTGGACGGCATGTCATTCGGAAAGTCCTTGTGAGTCTTCGGGTTTGAGTCGCGCCAGCCGCTGGAGTGCCGCGTCGCGCAGGACCCCGTGCGATCAACCGGACCGGCGATTTCGCTCACCGGGTCATACTGCGTCACGCCGCGGGCGTCGGCACCCAATTCCCGTGGAAGCCTGCGGGCACCCGATGCGGCAGCTTGATGCTGGCCACGTCCTGCAGGCTCTGCGCATCGACGATCGCCAGCTCACTGCGGTCGGTGTGGCGGTCGTAGACGAAGCCCATGAGCACGCCGTCGTCCTCGCCGGCCGACGCGTCTCGGGG
>DATMCA010001853.1:0-3627 GCA_035559015.1 Umezawaea sp.
GGTTCACGACGTGGTGGGTCTGTTCGTCGACACCCGGCTCACACCCGTCCCCGTCCGCGGGCGTCGGACGATCGCGGATCTGGTCCACTCGATCTCGGCGGCGTGGCGGGCGGCCCGACGGCACGAAGTCGCGCACGTGGACGGGATCCTCGACGCGATCGGTCGTCCGGAACTCGTGAAGGTCGACCTGTCCGCTTCCTCCGCTCCCTCCGGTGGCCTCCGTCTCGCGGGGAGCGAGGTGACTCCGGTCCCGGTGCCGTGGAACACCCGGTACTGGCGCAACCTCACCGTTTCCTGGGAATCGGGGGAGCGCGCCGCCGTGAAGATCACGTTCCGGCCGTCGGTGGTGCACCGGGAGGTGCCGGGCGAGGTGGTGGCGGCGATGATGGCCGTCGTGGCCCGGTCGGTCGGTCGGGGTCAGCCGACCTCCGGGAAGTAGCAGGTCATCCTCTCCCACATCCCCGGCTCCTCCTCCCCGTCCACGTGATCGCCGAGGAACCAGGTCGCGTACTCGGCGAACTCGCTGAGCCACCACCGGATCTCGTAGTAGCGGAAGAACTCGGGCCTGCAGCGCGGACCGGCGCCGAACGAACTGATCACGTGGTACCAGTCGCGCTCGGGTGGACCCCACCTCAGCTCGGTCCAGTCCACCAGCAGCAGTCCGCCGCCGTCGACAGGGCGGAGGATGTTGCCCGGATGCGGTTCGCCGTGGGTGAGAACGCGCGGTTCGTCGGAGGCCAAGCACAGCGCGGCGAGGTCCTTCAGCTCCGAGCGGAGGGAAGCGACGCGATCGTGGTTGCGCCGGATCAGGCGGCGGACCCGCGTCGAGTACGGACCGCTGTCCGGCCCCGTGGCCGAGGCCTGGTCGACCGCCCGGTCGAGATCGTCCTCGAAGGACAGAGCGTAGTCCTCCACGCCCGGATCGGTGTCCGGCCGGGAGCGGTGCAGCCGGGACAGCACGGCGATGACCTGATCCAGTTCGCCGGGACCGGGCGGGACGGCCACGGGTGCAGCCAACACGTACGGGAACACCACGACCGGGTGTCCGCAGACCTCGCGGACGGCCTTGCCGTCCGAGCCTGCCAGCGGGGCGAGGAGGGACTCGTTCCCCAGCTCCCGCAGCCTGCTTACGGTTTCGTAGGCCTCCGGGAAGTGACCGCGCAGATCACGTCGCACGCTCACCCAGAGGTCGTCGAGCCGGTACGACCAGCTGTCCTCGCCGACGGGCATGAACTCCAGGGCGTGCCCGGAAGCGCCGTACTGGTCTCGCAGGACCCGGACGAGCAGTGCCTCGTCCAACTCTTGCAGTGGTTGTAGCACTGGACCCCCCGGTCCCGTCAGAAGTCCGCGTACGCCGCGGACTGCATTCCGTACAGCTCGGCGTAGACACCGCCATGCCCCACCAGCGCGCCGTGCGTGCCGTGTTCGACGATCCTGCCCCGTTCCAGGACGACGATCAGGTCGGCGTCGGCCACGGTGGAGAACCGGTGCGACACCACCACGGTGATGGCCCCGGTGCGCTTCGCCAACCGCTTGGCGTGCGCCATGTAGCGGGTGAAGATCTCCTGCTCGCTCGGGGCGTCGAGCGAGGCCGTCGGCTCGTCGAGGACGAAGAGGAGCGGGCGGTCCCGCATCGACGCCCGCGCCAGGGCCGTGCGCTGCCACTGGCCTCCGGACAGGTCGACCCCGCCCAGCGCGGTGCCGAGCTGGGTGTCCAGACCGTTGGGCAGCTTGGCAACGAGGTCCTCGGCGTTCGCGGTGCGCAGCGCCTCCGTGATCCGCTCGCGATCGTCCAGCCTGCTCAGGTCACCGAGCCCCACGGCCTCGGCCACCGTGGTGTGGAACTGCCCGAAGTCCTGGAACACCGCCGTGCTGCGGGACCGCCACCCTGCGGTGTCCAGTGCCGCCAGGTCCGTTCCGTCGACGGTGATGCGACCCGAGTCGGGGCGGTAGAACTTGGCGAGCAGCTTCACCAGGGTGGACTTCCCGGAGCCGTACTCGCCCACGATGGCGACGACCCGACCCGCGGGGAGCCGCAGGGTGACGTCCCGCAGGACCGGTGCGGTCTGGCCGGGATAGGTGTAGGAGACGTTCTCCAGCGAGATGCCCTCGCGGAGCTCCTCCGGCGAGGGCAGAACGCCGACGGTGGCGGCGCGCTCGGCGGCGGAGTAGTCGCGCAACCAGAGGTAGGGATCGAGGAACCGCGCCGCACCGGCGGTGCGCACAGTGCTCGACACCGCCGCCGTGATGGTCTGCCGCAGCGTGCTCGCGATCGTGACCGTGAACACGAGGTCGCCGATGGTCCCGTCGCCCCGCAGGGTGCGGTACGCGCTGAGACCGAGTCCGAGGACGAAGCAGACCGCGAACAGTGACCAGCCCGCGAAACGCCAGCAGGACGCCGTGAGCTGGGCGCGGAACCTCCGGATCATCGCGTCGTCCCAGACTTGCCGCTGCTTTTTACCGAGCTTCTCGCCCGTGCCCGAGATCCTGACCTCCTTGCCACCGGAGGCCGACGTCATGACGCCGAACAGGTGCTGCTGCAAGCGGTAGTCCTCGGCGCTCGCGATCTCGGCGCGCGTCACCGCGCGCTGGCCGATGTGGTCGAACCAGATGGGCAACGCCGCGAACGGCAGCAGCAGCAACAGCCATGGGCTGACCATGCCCAGGAGCAGCAGGGTGATGAGCAGCTGGACCATGGCGGAGCAGACCAGCAGCACCTGCCACTGCCACAGTGGGATGTCCCCGGACGAGGCGCGGACGATCGCCACGCGGTCGTGGAAGTCGCTTCGCTCCAGGTGTTCGAGCCGTTCCAGGGAGGCGATGTCCCGGTGGATCTCCGAGTGCAACCGCAAACGGCCCACCCGGTCGGCCGTGGTCGCGACGCTGCTGTTCGCCATGTCCTGGACGGCGAGGGTCAGCCCGTAGGACACCGCGGCTCCGACGGCGCCGATCAGCGCCACCGCGAGGTCGCCCGCGGCGGTGGCGTTGACCGCCTGCCGGAGGGTCAGCGCACACGCCGCGACCAGGACCACCGAGAGCGCGATCGACGCCAGCGCGGCCACCGTGCGACCGCGCTCGTGGCGCCACGACATGCCGAACAGCTCCGCCCAGAGCGACGCGTACCGCCTCACAGCAGCTCTCCTTCGGCGATGCGGTCGTCGTAGCCGCGCCGGTAGCGCTCCGCCTGGATGGCGAACATCCGCGCGTAGCCCCCACCGAGCGCGATGAGCTCGTCGTGGTTCCCCGACTCGGCGATCCGGCCGTGGTCGAGCAGGACGATCCGATCGGCCTGGCGGACGGTCGAGAGCCGGTGGGAGATCAACACGATGCTGGTGCCGCCGCGGGTCCCGGCCAGCCTGCCGAAGACCTCCAGTTCGGTACGCACGTCCAGGTGAGCGGTCGGCTCGTCGAGCACCAGCACCCTGGCCCCCACGTGCACCGCGTAGAGGGCCCTGGCGAGGATGATCTGCTGCCACTGGCCGCCGGACAGGTCAACCCCGTCGGTGCGCGAACTGGTCAACATCGTGTCCCACCCGTGCGGCAACCGCTCCAGGACCGGGTCGAGTCCCGCGTCGCGTCCCGCACGGGCGATGACCGCCTGGTCGACGAGCACGTCGGCCTTCCCCA
>DATMCA010001854.1:0-8560 GCA_035559015.1 Umezawaea sp.
CGCACCGCCGTCGTCGACGCCGTGCTGGCGATCGCCGGGGAACTGGGAACCAGCGCGGTCCGGGTCTCCCTGGCCTGGTTGCTCCGCCGGGCCGCGTCGGCGTCCACGGCCCTGGTCCCGATCGTCGGCCCGCGCACCCCGGCCCAGTTGGAGGAGTACCTGGGTTCCCTCGACCTCGACCTCGACGACGAGCACCACCGGCACCTGGACGAGGTCAGCGCGATCCTGCTGGGGACCCCGCACGAGGACGTCACCGCCGCGCTGAGCCACGGCGTCGACGGAGACCGCACCCTGCTCGACCCCGTCCTCGTTCCCGCCACCTGAGACCGCGCCTCCGCGCTGACAGTCCTCTGTGGACCCCCCGTGGACGAACGTGGTACGGGATCAGCAGGTGCGGTGGTAGGCGATGTCGGGCGCGTAGGTCGACCACAGCGGTTCGGTGAGCCCGTCGCCGACGATCCCGCAGGCGACGTCGACCGGCCTCGCGACGATGTCGGTGCTGTGGGAGACGTCCCACAGCACCGGGGTGTCACCGCCGCTGATCGCCACCGTGCGCCGGTCGGGGCTGAACCCCACCGCGTAGACCGGGCTGGCCTGACCGAGCAGCACCTCGAGCACTTCGGGCTCGCGGGGGTCGGACAGGTCGAGCAGCGTGGTCTTGCGGGCTTCCTGGGCGAGCGCGACGATCTTGCCGTCCGGGCTGAACGCGCCGGCGTACGTGCTGTTCCGGTCGACGTGCGTGGCCAGCCTCGTCGGCAGGCCCATGTCCCACACGACGTTGGTGGTGTCGGTGCTGCCGGTGACCAGCGTGCGTCCGTCGGGGTCGGCGCGGGACACCCGGATCCGCACGTCCCGCGTCCTGTCCCCGACCTTCACCAGGCCGTGCACGGTCATCGTGTGCCCCTCGCGCCGGAGCCACGTCATCCGCAGGTGGTCCGACGACGATCGGGTTGTCCTGCAAGACTTTCCTCAGCCGCGGGTGGTCGGTGCACGCGGCGATGAAGTCCGCGCGCAGACCGAGCACGACCAAGGCGGCGACCCGTCCGGACTCGGCAGCCGCGAGGTCGCACAGGAGGTCGGTGTACCGGGCGCGCGAGTTCTCGTCGGGGCAGGCGGTGAACAACTCCTCGAACTGGTCCACCACGACGACGATGGTCTTCTCGCCCAGTGCTCCCCGGACCGCCGCGGCACACGCGCCGGGACCGAGGAGGTCGCTCGCGTCGTCGACCGGGTACCCGATGACGGCCGCCACCGCCTTGACGAGCGCCGTCGCCGGATCGGCCCCCGGCCTGACGACCAGTGCGGGCCAGCGCGCGGAACCGGGCAGCGCCCCCTCCCCGCGCCGGGCCAGCAGACCCGCCTTGAGCAGCGAGCTCTTGCCCGCCCCGGACGGCGCGACGACGATCCGCGGCCCTCCCGTCCGGCACCGCGCGTCGAGCCTGCGGACGAGATCGGCCGTCGACGCGTCACGGCCGGAGAACCAGTTGGCCTGGTCGGGTTCGAAAGCCTGAATACCGGGATAGGGGCACTCGTCGACCACGGCACCGGCGACCGTGCGGCGACTCCGCCGTGGGCGTCGCCGTAGTAGATGTGCGTGTCGCGGGCCGCCTGGTGCACCTGGGCCCCGCCCGTGGCCACGGCTTCCTGGTGAACACCGCCGAACTCCCGCGGGAAGCCGTCATCGTTGGTCAACGCGCACCCCATCCGACGTCACATCGCTCACGGGTGAGTCGTGGGCGGTACCGGCCTCGTTACGCGCGTCCCCTCACACAGGACTCCGGTCTCCGCAGATCTCGGATATCGTGCGCCGGCAACGGAGTTCGCACGACGTGTGCCGTCGGGGAGTGAGTTCGATGAGTGGACCGCCCGCCTCGGACGGTTTGCGTCGGGGACTCGGCGTCACCGATGCCGTGGTGATCGGCCTGGGAGCCATGATCGGCGCCGGGATCTTCGTGGCGCCGGCCCCGGCAGCGCGGGTGGCGGGCTCCGGACTGCTGGTGGGGTTGGCGCTCGCGGCGGTGGTGGCGTACTGCAACGCGATCTCCTCGGCCCGGCTCGCGGCTCGGTACCCGGCCTCCGGCGGCACCTACGTCTACGGCCGCGAACGGCTGGGCGCCTTCTGGGGTCACCTGGCCGGGTGGGCGTTCGTGGTCGGCAAGACCGCGTCCTGCGCCGCGATGGCGCTCGCGGTCGGCTCCTACCTCTGGCCCGATCGGGCGCACGAGGTCGCGGTGGCCTCGGTGGTGGCGTTGACCGCGGTGAACTACGTGGGGGTGCGGAAGTCGGCGGTGGTGACCCGCGTGGTCGTCGCGGGCGTCCTGGCCGTGCTCGCCGCCGTCGTGGTCACCGCCCTCACCTCCGAACAGGCCGACGCCACCCGGCTGACCGTCGGCTCCGACACCACCGTCGTCGGCGTCTTCCAGGCCGCGGGCCTGCTCTTCTTCGCGTTCGCCGGGTACGCGCGCGTCGCGACCCTGGGCGAGGAGGTCCGCGACCCCGCGCGCACCATCCCCAAAGCCGTACCGATCGCGCTCGGCACGACCCTCGTCGTCTACGCCGCCGTCGCCGTCGCGACCCTGGTGGTGTTGGGGCCGCAGCGCCTGGCCGAGGCCGAGGCGCCGCTGGTGGAAGCCGTGCGAGCCGCCGGGGCCGAGTGGCTGGCACCGGTCGTGCGCGTCGGGGCCGGGATCGCCGCACTCGGATCACTGCTGGCGCTGATCCTCGGAGTCTCGCGGACCACCCTGGCCATGGCCCGCGACGGGCACCTCCCGCACGGCCTGGCCGCGATCCACCCCCGCTTCGCCGTGCCCCACCGCGCCGAACTCGCCGTCGGCGCGGTCGTGGCGCTCCTCGCCGCGACCGCGGACCTGCGCGGAACGATCGGCTTCTCCTCCTTCGGCGTGCTCGCGTACTACGCGATCGCCAACGCCTCCGCCCTGACGCTCGGCCGGGACGAGGGCCGGCCGCCGGTCGTCGTTCCGGTGGTCGGCCTGGTCGGGTGCGTACTGTTGGCCGCCGCTCTCCCGGTCGCGTCGGTGGTGTCCGGGGCGGCGGTGCTGGCCGTGGGTGGAGTCGTCTACGGCGTACGACGAGGACGCGTCGGACGCCGGACACCGTGAACGGTCCATTGGGTCGCCAACCAGTGAACTCGACCTGGGCACGGGCTTACCGTAGTGGCGTGAACTCGGACGAGAACGCGCCCTGGGCTCCTGACGCCTGCACCCTGCCGACCGCCGAACGTCCCCTGCGAGCCGCGGAGTTCGACGAGCTGTTCGCGACGTCGGTGCGGCGTGTGGTCCGGTCGACGTCGACCAGCCTGCACCTCGGACTGGAGGCCACGGCCGAGGTCGCGGCGCGCGCCGCCGACCTCACGGTCCGCGAGACCGGTTGCTGTTCCTTCTTCACCTTCGTCCTGACCGCGACCGGTGGCGAGTTGAGCTTGGGCATCGAGGTTCCCGAGCACCAGCTCGCCGTGCTCGACGCCATCGAGGCACGGGCCGTCGCCCGCGCCGAGGCGCGGAGGTGACCGCGACATCGCGTACCGGGCAGGTCGCGGCCCTCGCGGACGGGAGCGGCCTGACACGGGCCGTCCGGGACTACGGCTCCCGGTCGTCGGCCACCACGTGCACGGCGGCCTCCTCGGCGGACGCCGCGGACCCGTCGATGCCGACGTCGCGGGCGTACAGGTACTCGTCGTTGTCGCTGCCGAAGCCCTCGTCGGGGGCGACGAGCCTGCCGACCCGGACCTCTCCCACCTCGTCGTCGTAGCGCTCGCCGTCCGTGTCGGACGTGTCGCCGATGCCGTCGCCCTCGGTCTCGACGTCCACGTCCGGCACCTCGCGGGCCAGTCTGCCGTCGAGCGACTCGTGCCCGTCGAAGAAGCTGGACGGCTTCTCCGCGGGCGAGAAGCCCTCGTCCAGGACGTCCGCGACACCTCGGTCCACGAGCGTGTCCTCGGGTTCCAGCTGGTCGGATTCGCTGTCGATGTCGTCGCGCATGTTCGTCCTCCTCGGGATCGCGGATCGTATCGGGCCGCCGGGGCTCGTCGCGCGCCGGGAGAGCCGTGTGCCGGGTTCGACTGGTCCACACGGTGGCCGCCGTGCGCGTTCCGCTCCGGCAGGATCGACGTGCTGAAGGGGGAGGAACGGTGCCACGTCTGGAACGTCCGCTGGTCGGGGAGGACACGCCGGTTCTGCGGTTCGCCGAGGACCTGCGGCGGTTGCGGCGCGTCGCGGGGCTGCCGTCCTACCGCGAGCTGGGACGGCTGGCCAACTACTCGCCCGCCGCGCTGTCGGAGGCCGTGGCCGGACGCAGGTTGCCCAGCCTGGCGGTGACCAGGGCGTTCGTCCGCGCGTGCGGGGGAGACGTCGAGCAGTGGACGGCCCGCTGGCGGGAACTGGTCGTCGAGGAACCGGACCACGGCGAGGCGCCCTACGTGGGGTTGGCGGCCTACCAGGTCGGCGACGCCGAGCGGTTCTTCGGTCGCGAGGCCGACGTGGGCAGATTGCTCGCCCTGGTGCGCGAACGGCCCTTCGTCGGGCTGTTCGGCGCGTCCGGCGCGGGCAAGTCCTCGCTGTTGAGGGCCGGTCTGGCCGCGCGGTGGGGCGAGCACGTGGTCATCACGCCCGGTCCGGACCCGATCACCGAGTTGGCAGTGGCGCTCGCGGGCCTCCGGTCGGCGGTCGACGTGCGCGCCGAACTCGCCGCCGACCCCGAGCACCTGCGCGTGCTGCTGCGCCAGAACGGGGACGGCCTGCTGCTCGTGGTCGACCAGTTCGAGGAGGTGTTCACGCTCTGCGGGGAGGCCGACCGGCGGTGGTTGGTGCGGGCGCTGACCCACGGCGCCGGCGCCGCTCGCGTCGTCATCGGGGTGCGCGCCGACTTCTACGGCCACTGCGCCCGCCACCCCGAGTTGGTCGAGGCGCTGCACCGCTCGCAGTCGCTCGTCGGTCCGATGAGCGCCGAACAGCTCCGCCGCGCGGTCGTCGAACCCGCCGCCCTGCGAGGGGTCTCCCTGGAGAACTCGTTGGTGGCGCGCCTGATCGCCGACGTCGCGGCCGGGCCGGGTGCGCTGCCGCTGGCCTCGCACGTGCTGGTGGAGACGTGGCGGCGGCGCCGTGGCGCGGTGCTGACGCTCGCGGCCTATGAAGACGCGGGCGGCGTCGAGCACGCCCTGGCCCGCACCGCCGACCGGGTCCACGACGCGTTGTCCGACCAGGAGAAGCAGGCGGCGCGGCAGGTGTTCCAGCGGTTGGTCGCTCCCGGCGACGGCACCGAGGACACCCGTCGCCGCGTCGTCCGCGCCGAACTCGACGCGGGTGGTGCCCTCCTCGACCGCCTCGCGGCGGCCCGGTTGGTCACGCTCGACCGCGACACCGTCGAGTTGACCCACGAGGCCCTGCTGCGCGCGTGGCCCCGGCTCGTGGGCTGGCTCGACGAGGACCGCGAAGCCCTCCGCGCCCACCGCAGGCTCACGAGTGCCGCCGACACCTGGCGGGCCCACGACCGCGACCCCGACGTCCTGTACCGGGGCGTCCACCTCGATCAGGCGCGCCGCCTGGCACCGCGCCTCAACGCGGCCGAACGAGAGTTCGTCGAGGCGGGCGTGGCCGCCGAACTCGACCGGGAGGCGCTGCGCAGGCGGGGCGTGCGCAGGTTGCGGCGGCTCGTCGCCTGCCTCGCCGTGCTCGTCCTGCTGCTCGCGGCCACCGCCACCTACGCGGTCACCGCCCAGCGCGCCGCCACCGGTGAACGCAACCAGGCGTTGTCGTCGCGGGCCGCCGACACCGCCCTGGGCCAGTTGGCCCGGCCGCGTGAGGCTGCCGCGCTCGCGCTGGCCGCGTACCGGGTGGCACCCACCACCCGTGCCCGCGACGCGCTCCTGCTCGCCCGTGCGGCGGGCACCGCGACCACCCTGGGCGAGGGCTACACGCGGGTGCTCGGCGGCGTCGCCGTGACCAACGAGGTCGACGCCGAGCCCACCTGGTCGGCCTACCGCCTGTGGGTCGGGGAAGGGGCGGACCGGCGGCGCGCGGGCAGGATCGAGGTGCCGCGCGGCGGATTCCTGTACCTGCTCAGCGGGGACGGGCGCACCGCGCTCACGATGGTCCGCGCGGGCGAGTTCGAGCTCTGGGACCTCGGCGATCCCGACGCGCCGCGCAGGACCGCCACCATGACGGGCTGGCCGATGCCCCTGGGCGTCGACCGGGCGGGCACCCTCATGTCCGCCGTCGAGGACGGCGCGGCGGTGCACTGGCGTCCCGGCGCCACCACGCGGGTCCGCCTGCCGGGCGACGGCGTCGAGAGCGCCGTGCCGTTGGAGGACGGCACCGGCGTGGTCGTCGTGCGCCGCGACGGCGACCGCCGTGACGTCGAGGTGCGCTTCCTGGACGGGCGGACCACCCCGGTCCTCAGCCGTGCGGCCCGGCTCGGCGTGGTGGCCGGGCCCGGCGGCAGGCTCGCCGTGTCCGACCTCGACAGCGGGCACGTCACCGTGCTCGCCGTCGCGGACGAGCCCAGGACCCTCGTGGAGGCGGACGGGGTGTCGGGGGAGGCCGTGGTCGAGTTCTCCCGCGACGGCGGGGCCCTCACCGCCGTGCACCGCGACGCGGTGTGGCTGTGGCACCTCGACGGCGGCCGGGAGCCGCTGTCGCTGCGCGTGCCGGGGGTGGAGTTCGGTGACGCGCGGTACGACCCCGGCAGCGGTGAGCTGCTGTTGCTGCCGACGCGCGGCGGCGGGGCGCTGTGGCGGCTCGCGGTGGAGGTCGACCCGGTGATCCGCGAGGTGTGCGCCGACCCGGCCGCCGTCGACTGGGAGGCGCACTTCCCCGGCGTGCCGCGACGACCGCTGTGCCCGTGACGGCGCCGGGCGGGGCCGCTCCGCCCCGCCCGGCACCTCCCGCGGGCCGTCAGCCGAGCCGGTAGGCCCGGATCACGATCTGGTCCAGCTCGCCACCCCGGTCGTCGGTGGCGCGCACCCGCAGCGAGACGAACGTCCCCGCGGGCGCCCGGTTGCCGACCAGCGCCGTGCGCGCCAGGACCGGGACGCTCGTCCAGTGCGCCCCGTCGTCGTAGGAGGCTTCCACGCGCAGGTCGCGCAACGGCGGGTTGTCGACACCCGGCTGCTGGTCCACCATGAGCGGCACGCTCAGCGGACGGTTCGCCGGTGCGCCGCCCGTGCGGTCCAGCGCCGGCGTGAACCGCACCACCGACATCGGCAGCCGCCGTTCACCGGAGGTCGTGCCCGAGCGGAACGTCCAGTCCACCGCGACGCGCGTGCTGAGGTCCGACACCTCCGTCGACCGCGTCACCTCGGCACGGGCCCGGAACACACCCGGCTCCGGCGGCACGGTGAACACCCCGTACCCGCTGCTGTCGCTCTCACCCACCAGCCGCCCGTCGCGGTACAGCGCCGTCCGCGCCGAGGTAGTGGGGGAGTAGCCCTGGTTGCCCTCGCGATCGCCGAACATCGACAGCGACACGGTGACCTCGTCCCCGGTGCGGGTCAGGCTGGGGAACCCGTCGTCGTACATCACCGGTCCGACGACGGGCGCGCCGAACGACCGGTCGTAGGTCCGGCCCGCGCGGTACCGCTCCTCTTTCCCGACCATGAAGATCCCTCCTCCGGAGAACACCGGGAGCCAGGCGGTGGCCGGTGTCGCGTACCTCGTCACGGTGCGGGTGGGGGGCACGTCCGCCACGAAGGTGGGGCCGAGCACCCCGGACGGGGAGACCATGATGTCCATGACGGTCTGCTGCCGTCCCCGTGGTTCGAGGGCGATCGCGGTGCGCACCCGCGCGAGGTCCGACCCGCTCGGCCTGCGCACGAACCCGTCGGGCACCCGGCCCTGCTCGGTCCACCCCAGGAAGTAGGACGCGGACGGGCTCGTGAACTCCGCGGCCACGAACACGTCCAGTTCGCCGGCGGGCAGCGACGGCCCCGCGTGGCCCACCCGCGTCCCCTCGGGGAAGCCGCCGGGGTACAGGACGGTCACGTCCGCTGTGCTCCCGCCGAGCCTGCGCTCGACCACCAGGCGGTGGGCACCGGCCACCGCGGCCGGATCGGGCGCGACCACCTCCAGCGGCCCCGCCGAGCGCGCGTCCAGGACCACGTGCGTCGGTCCGGCCACCCGCAGGTCCGGCCTGGTGATGATGGTGTGCGGGCCCTCCTGCGGCCCCAGCAGCGCCTGCGCGAGGTAGTCGCCCTTGGGCAGCCGGGCGGTACCGCCCCGCAGGTAGGTGGACGCGCCGGTGGCCACGTTCGTCACGACCGCGGACACCCCGCCCTCGGGCGCGCCGGGGAAGTCGAAGGTGACGGGGTAGCTCTCCACCTCCCGGTTCATCCCGACCGGTGTCCGCAGCACCTCCGCGCCGCCCGTGCTCGCCACCACCGACCCCGAGTAGACGCCGTCCACGGGACCCTGCCGCGCGTCACCGGTCACGGCGACCTCGGCCGTTCCGCCCGCCGGGACGGTGATCCTGGCGGGTGACACCGAGAACACCGGGTGCTCCGCCCCGTCCGGCCCACGTCCCCGCACCGACAGGTCCAATGTGGTCGGTC
>DATMCA010001855.1:0-4317 GCA_035559015.1 Umezawaea sp.
TGGAGCAGGACCGCCACCTGATGGACCTGGTCCGCTCGCGGGTGGCGGCCGTGCTCGGCCACAGCGGGATCGAGGCGGTGCAACCGGATCGCGCCTTCGGCGACCTCGGCTTCGACTCCCTCAGCGCCGTGGAACTCCGCGACACCCTGGGTTCCTCGACGGGTCTGGCCCTGCCCGCGACGCTCATCTTCGACTACCCCACGTCGACCGCGCTGGTCGACTTCCTCCGCACCGCGCTGGACCTGGACGAACAGGTCCAGGTCCCGGTGCTGGACGAGCTGGAGCAGTTGGAGAACGCCGTGGCCAGGACCGACCTGGACGGCGACACCCGTGCCGCCGTGGTCCAGCGCCTCCAGTCACTGCTGACCCGCTGCGCGCCGGTCGGCGGCGGGACCAGCATCGTCGACCAGATCGACGCGGCCGACGACGACGAGATGTTCGCGCTCATCGACCAGGAGTTCGGCGCCTAGCCCCGAGGTCGTCCGCCACTCCCGTCAGGAACGGGGTTCCCAGCGGAAGTGGCGGACGGCCAGGGCGGCACCGATCGCGACCCAAACGACGAGCGAGACCACCGCCAGGCCGACGTTGTCCGTCGGTCCGCCCCAGGCGGCCTTGACCAGCTCGGCGACCTGACCGCCGGGCACCAGCATCATGCGGTAGTCGACGCTGTCGGACACCAGCGTCCAGATCGCGCCGCCGAACAGGGCGAAGAAGAACGGCGCGGTGGTGATCTGGGCGAGTTCGGGCGTCGAGGTGATGCCGCTGGTGGCGACGCCGACGGCGCAGCACATCGCGGCGCCCCCGGCGACCGCGAGCAGCAGGAGCAGCGGGCGTTCCGGCAGCGGCGCGCCCGCGATCGTGCTCATCCCCAGCAGCACCACGGCCTGCACGAAGCCGAGCACGATCGTCGGCACGAGCAGGCCGACGATCACCACCTGGTCGGACGCCTCGCCGGTGCGCAACCGCTTCAGGTAGAGGTCCTGGCGGCGGCCGACGAGCGACGTCGTGACGGTCATGTAGACGGTGAACCCGAGCATCATCACCAGTTGCAGGACGATGATGAACGTCCAGCCCGAGGGGCCGTTCACCATCAGCAGCGCCCCGATCAGCAGCGGCATGGCCAACGCCAGCGAGGCGGCGGTCTTGTTGCGCAGCAACAGGGTCAGCTCGGTGCGGCTCAGTGCGAGGATCATCGGGACATCACCTTCTCGTCGGACCGGACGGCGTGGAACACGTCTTCGAGCGAGGCGTGGTTGGCCCGCAGGCCGGTCAGGACCCGGCCGTCGCCGCGGGCCCAGTCGAGCAGTTCGCCGAGGTCGCGCTGGAGTTCACCGGTGCGCACCTCGACCCGGCCGGACGGCTCGTGCACGACGTCGCCGTACAGCATCGGCAGCACGCTCACGTCGAACCCGGCGGGCACGTCGAAGCCGATGCGCGCGGGCTGCCGCGCCAGCACGTCCGACACCCGGCCGGCCACCGCGATCCGGCCCTCGTGCATGATCGCGATCCGCTCGGCCAGCGACTCGGCCTCCTCCAGGTAGTGCGTGGTCAGCACGACCGTCGTGCCCTCGGCGAGCAGGCCGCGCACGACCTCCCAGACGTGCTGCCGCGACTCGGGGTCGAGCCCGGTCGTGGGCTCGTCGAGGAACAGCACCTCGGGCCTGCCGAGCGTGGCGAGCAGCAGGTCGAGCCTGCGCCGTTCACCGCCGGACAGCTGCTTGATCCGCACGTCCCGGCGGTGCGCGAGGTCCAGCGCCTCGATCGCCGTGGCCGCGTCGGACGTGCGGCTGCTGATGGACTGCCCGAACGCGACCATCTCCGCGACCGTCAGGTCGCCGGGGAAACCGCTGTCCTGCAACATGATCCCGATCCGCGGCCGGATCGCCCGCCGGTCCGCCAGCGGATCGGAGCCGAGCACCCGCACCGTGCCCCGCGTCGCCTTCCGCAGCCCCTCGACGGCTTCCAACGTGGTCGTCTTGCCCGCGCCGTTCGTGCCGAGCAGCCCGAACAACTCCCCCTGGGCGACTTCGAAGTCGACCCCTCGCACGGCTTCGAAGTCGCCGTAGGAGCACCGCAGCCCCTCGACCTGGATCACCGGATTCGTCATGTCCACAATGGTGGTCGCGCGCCCCGTGCGGGCGTAGTGCCGGAGAACACCGGTTCTGGTGACAAATGTCAGCAGACGCGGGTGGTCGGGGGTCCGTAGGTTCGTCCTGTGAGCAACCCGATGAACCGACTGCGCCAGTACACCTGGTTCTCGTTGGCCATGGGGCCGTTGCTGATCATCGCCGGCTCGGTGACGGACCTCGTGGTGACCGGGTACGGCGTGCTCGTGAGGATCGGGCTGGGGCTCGCGGTGGTCGTGGTCGTCGTCCAGCACACCCGGTACCTGTGGCTGGCGATGCGCGAGGAGCCGGTGGTCCACCGGTGGCTGGAGCACCTGGCGACGTTCGTGCTCGCGGAGGTCGCGTGGGCCGTGGTGTCGGCCTCCGATCCGGGGAGCGGGTTCTGGCTGCTGCTGCCCGGCGCGGTCATCGCGCACGTGGCGATCGTCATGCCCCTGACCACCCGGTACCTGATCGTGGTCGGGGGCATTGCCGTGACGGCCGCGGTGGGAGCCGGGTTCGGCCGCGACTACCAGGCACCGGACGTCCTGGCCACGATCTTCCTGGTGAGCACGCTGGTGTTCGTCGAACTCACGTCCCTGTGGTTCTGGCGGCTGGTGCAGGAGCTCGACCGGGCCCGCGAAACCGCTCGCGCGCTCGCCGTCGCCGAGGAGCGGTTGCGGTTCGCGGCCGACCTGCACGACATCCAGGGCCACAACCTCCAGGCCATCGCGCTCAAGGGCGAGCTGACCGAACGGCTGATCGGCCGGGACGACGACACCGCGCGCAAGCTCGCGGCGGAGATCGCGGACCTGGCGCGGACGGCGTTGGCGGAGACCCGCGAGGTCGTGCAGGGCTACCGGCGGGCGGACCTGAGCACGGAGATCACCAACGCCGTCGGCATCCTGGAGGCGGTGGGCATCACGACCACGGTGGTCGGCGACGCGAACGAGGTGCCGGAACCGTTGCGGCAGCTGTTCGGCGCGCTGGTCCGGGAAGGCACGACGAACGTGTTGCGGCACAGCAAGGCCGAGCGGTGCACGGTGGTGATCTCCGTGCGGGAGAAGGAAGTGCGCGTGCGGCTCCAGAACGACGGCGTGGCGGACGTCCCGGAGGGGATCACGGGGTCGGGGCTGGCCGGTCTGCGCGAGCGGTTCGCCGCGGCGGGAGGCCGGATCGACGCGAACCGCACGACGCCCGCCGGGTTCGAGCTGTCCGGCAGCGCCGAGGTGCCCGCGTGATCCGGGTGGTGCTGGCCGACGACGAGGACCTGATCCGCGGCGCGCTGGCGGCGTTGCTGGAGTTGGAGGACGACATCACGGTCGTCGCGCAGGTCAGCGACGGCGACGCGGCCGTGGCGGCGGTGCGGGAGCACCGGCCGGACATCGCGGTGTTCGACCTGGAGATGCCGGGTCGGGACGGGGTGCGCGCGGCGGAGGCCGTTCGGGACGTCCCGGACCTCGTGGTCGTCCTCGTCACACGGCACGCCCGGCCGGGCGTGTTGAAGCGTGCGCTGGCAGCTGGGGTGCGTGGATTCGTGCCGAAGACCACACCCGCGTCTCGACTGGCGTCGATCCTGCGCGACGTGAGGGACGGAAGTCGGTACGTCGACTCGGACATCGCGGCAGCCGCGTTGACCGAGGGTGCTTGCCCGCTCACGGCGCGCGAACTCGAAGTGCTGCGCCACGCGCTGCGCGGCGGCCCGGTGGCGGGCATCGCACGCGAGTCGAACCTGGCCGCCGGAACGGTGCGGAACTACCTGTCCTCGGCCATGACCAAGTTGAACGTGAGCACCAGGCACGAAGCGGCTCGCCTGGCGTGGGAGGAAGGCTGGATCTGACGGGGCCCGTTCGAGGATCAGGCCCCGTCAGGTCTCCTACCAGCTAAGAACGCTTGCCTTCCATGGCTTCCAACCCGAGCATCTCCAGCAGTCGCTGGCAGTCGTCGGCGTTGTCGGCGTGATCGGCCACCGTGCGGGCGGCCTTGCCGTTCTGGATCACCGTCTGGATCTTCTCGTCGGCGCGTGCCTCGGCCAGTCGGTCGCGCTCACGCACAGTTCCGATTCGTCGTTCCGTGCTCAATGGTGCTCCTTGTCCGGTTCCGGGAACGCAGCGGAGGACACGTGTTCCCGGTCAGGCGCCCGTCGCTCACCTGGTCAAAACAGTGGGCTGGGGCTAACCGACAGTACGCCGTCCATGTTGCGATAAGGAAA
>DATMCA010001856.1:0-3795 GCA_035559015.1 Umezawaea sp.
AGGCCCTGACCCGGTTGGCGCTGAGCACCGTGCGCCGCGAGCGCGGCGAGCTGACCAAGGCGCGCGAGTCGCTGAACCTCGCGCTGGTGGAACTGCGCGAACTGGACGAGCCGCACGCCGTCGCCCAGGCGGAGCACGAACTGGGCCGGGTGCTCACCGAGCAGGGCGACCTGGAGGGTGCGCTGGAGACGTGCGAACGGACCCTCGCCGCCTACCGCTCGTTCGACGACGGGCGGGGCACGGCCATCGCGCTCCGGTCAGTCGGGATAGTGCTCCGCGCGGCCGGGCGGCTGGACGAGGCCTCCGAGCGCTGCGAGGCGGCCGTCGACGTCCTGCGCAGGCTCGGCGACCGGCTGATGTCGGCCTACGCCGTGCAGGCCCTGGCGAAGGTCCGCATCCGCCAGGGCCGGGGCGACGCCGTGCGCAGCGACCTGCTGGAGTGCCTGGCCACCTGCAACGACATGCAGGACGGCTTCGGCCAGGCGTTGCTGCTGCGCACGCTGGGCGAGCTGGAGCAGGCGGGGGGCCGCCCGGAGGTGGCCCACCGCTACCTGGAGCGCTCGCTCCAGTGGTGGAACGCGCTGAGCCTGCCGGTGTGGCGGGCTCGCACGCTGCGCGACCTGGCGTCCGTGCTGGCCGCTCTCGGCGACCGGCCCGCGGCCGAGGCGGCGTGGACCGAGGCGCTGTCGATCTTCGAGCGGCACGGCAGCCGGGAAGCGCGGGAACCCCGCCCGCAGAGCGTCCTCAACCCTGCGTGACGGTCTTGTCGACCCGGTGCGCGGAGAACCGGTCCGGTCCGGTGAGCAGCGCGGGGTCCTCGTCGGGCAGCAGTTCGGTCGAGTTGGCCGCGGCACCGGCCGCTTCGAGGGCCTCCAGCGAGGTCGCCATGCCGACGACGACCAGCGAGTCGTCGGGGCCGGCCAGCACGATCATCCCGACGTAGCCGGGCACCTCCCGCAGCGCGGGCCTGATCCGCTCCTCGAACCCCCGCGTGCCCGCGGCCTTCCGCGCCTCGCTCAACGGGCCGTCGAAGTGCACCAGCGACACCGCGGCGGGCTCCTGGCCATCCGCCGGGCCGTCCCACCGGTCCTGCACGGTGTACTCGCCGCCGTCGTCGTGCAGCGACAGCACCACCTGCCTGCCGGTGCCGATCTCGGTCATCAGGTGCGCGACGGCGGCGTCGGTCGGGATCTGGTCGGTGTGCTCGATCCTGGCGAACATCCGGTCACCTCCGGGGTCGTGGCTGTTGACCGGAATCCTCGGTCGGGAGGCCCTCCCGGCACCTCAGTACGACCACGTAGGTCAGCCACTCAACCCGGTGCGGGCCACCCAACCCGCGACCTGCGTCCGGTTGGTCAGCCCGAGCTTGCCCAGCACGTTCCGCACGTGGGTCTCCACGGTCCGCTCGGACAGCACGAGCCGGTCCGCGATGGCCCGGTTCGGCAGCCCTTCGCCGACCAGCCCGGCGATCTCGCGTTCGCGGGCGGTCAACGTCGCCACGCCGCCGCGCACGCCGGTCAGCTCCTCGACCAGCGCCGTCGCCTCGGCCGTCGTGGGCGCCATGCCGAGTTGCCTGCTCAGGTGGAGGCAGTCGTCCAGGTGCTCCACCGCGCCGGGCACCGACGCGGCGACCAGCGCCTTGGCCATGGTGAGGTGGGCGACGGCCAGGCACGGCAGCGCACCGATCCGCCGCTCCATCGTGATGGCGTTCCGCAGGTGCGCCACCGCCTCGTCGTGCCTGCCGAGCACCGTCGCGAACTCCCCGAGGTGGCGGCTGATCGACCCGTCGACCCCCGTGGTCGCGTTCCCGTAGTACGCCCCGAGCGGGGCGATCAGGTCGTGCGCCAGGCCGACTGCCGCCCGGTCGCCGAGCGCCGCGGCGAGCCTGCCCGTGTACGTCACCGTGCCCAGCCACCGCCCGTCGACGGGCAGGTCCGCGAGCAGCGGCGCGAGTTGCCTCAACCGCAGCCGAGCACGGTCCCGGTGTCCGGTCAGGAGCAGGTGCGAGCCGTGGATGGCCATGATGACCGGGATGCCCTCACCCGGCGCCAGCGCCGGTGGGTCGACCTCCGCGGGCTGCCCGGTCCAGCGGCTGAGCTGCCACCGGAAGACGAGGTAGAACCCCTGGGCGGAGATGTCCTCGGTGCGCGCGGACACCTCGTCGAACGCCCGTGCCAGCCGGTCGGCCTCGGCGAACCGGCCCGCCAGCAGAGCCCGACAAGCCTTGGCGCGCAACAGGTGCCACCGGGCGAGCGGCCAGCCGAGCCGGTCGACCAGCGCCTCCAGGTCGATCAGCTGGGAGTCGACCTCGGCCATCGAACCGAGCCGCATGGCCGCGTCGATCCGCCAGATGTGGCCCCACAGCGAGGCTTCCGGCACGCCCAGCGCGAGCATCCGGCCACCGAGCCGCAGTTGCTCGGGGACGTCCGACGGCCTGCCCGCGAGCACGTAGCGGGCGTTGAGCGCGCGGTGCAGGGCATCGGTGTCGCCGTGCCGCTCGGCCATCTCCAGCGCGCGAGCGCTCAGCGGTTCCGCGCGGCCGAAGTCGTTCAGGTCCACGAAGGCGACCGCGTGCTGGGCGAGGACGCGGGCGTGCCGAGGGCTGTCCTCGTCGCCGAGCACGGCCCGCGCCCGTGCGCAGAGCCGGGCGATCGGCAGGCTCGGCGGCCCCTGAACGTCCCGCACCACGACGGCCGCGCGCACCAGGGCGTCCTCGTCGCCGGTCCGCTCCGCCAGGTCCGCGGCGGCCTGGCAGTGCTCGACCGCCTCGGTCACCAGCCCCGCCCGGTGCAGCGCCCCCGCCGTCGACAGCAGGCAGTCGACGCGCTCGACGTCGTTGTCCAGCAACGGGAGCACGCGCTTGAACCAGCCCGCCGCGTCGTCGAACGCCTGCCGCGCAACGGCTTCCGCCGCCGCCTCGCGACAAGCCCCGATCGCGGCGGCCCGGCTCTCCCGGTCCACGACCGCGCGCAGCCGGTGCCGGGCCCGTTCGGACGCCGTCGCGACCACCTCGGCCAGCCGGCGGTGCCACTCGATCCGGTCGTCGCGCGACAGCCCGTCGTACCGGGCCTGCCGGATCAGCGCGTGGGACCAGCGCACGGCTTCCGGCGCGCTCGGGTCGTCCACGAGCACCCCGGCCCGCACGGCCTCGGCCACCGCTGACCGGTCGGCCCGCAGCACCGCGAGGTCCACGTCCTCGCCGAGCACCGCGGCGGCGTCCAGCAGGAGACCGCACCCCGCGCTCAGCCCGGCGAACCGGCGGCGCACCAGGTCGACCGGCGCGCCCGGATCGGCGACCCGAGCGATTTCCCTGACGTACAACGGGATCCCACCGCTGCCCCGCAACACCGCCGACACCCGGTCCGCGTCGGCGTCCGGGCCCAGGTACTCGGCCACCTCGTCCCGGCCGAACGGTCCGAGCCGCACCTCGTGCGCGCCGGACAGCCCGTCGAGCGGGGTCCGGCTGGTCACCACGACCAGCACCCCGGCCTCGGCGCACAGGTACCGCAGCAGCCGCAGCGACGCGTCGTCAGCCCAGTGGAAGTCCTCCAGCACCAGCGCTTCCGGCCGCGCCGCGAGCACCGCGTCGGCGCACCGGGCGATGGCCCGGAACCTCGCGGCGGGAGCCGGGTCGACGGTCAGCAGGTCCGGTCCGAGCCCCAGCGCCCGCGCGTGCGGCCCGCTCAGCAGCCGCGTCCACGGCCAGAAGGCGGGCGCACCCTCGTCCGCCACCGCCCGGCCCACGAGCACCGGCCCGGTCAGGGACTCGACCAGCCGCGACTTCCCGATGCCCGC
>DATMCA010001857.1:0-3027 GCA_035559015.1 Umezawaea sp.
GCGGGAATCGACAACGAACTGCTCTACAACACCAAGACCACCATGCTGTTCGGCGACGCCAAGGACTCGCTCACCAAGCTCCTCGCTGCGGTGAAGCAGCTCTGAGGGAAGGGTTTCCGGACGCACGGCCGAACCGCACGGCCTCGGGGTCCTAGTTCCTCCCGAACAGGCGGGCGACCTCGTCGGCGGTCAGGGGTGGGGCGAAGAACTCGCC
Organism: Umezawaea sp.; assembly: GCA_035559015.1. GTDB lineage: Bacteria > Actinomycetota > Actinomycetes > Mycobacteriales > Pseudonocardiaceae > Umezawaea. Next base: position 215 of record DATMCA010001857.1, read on the forward strand.
CTGGGCGGCGTCGGCGCCGATCGTCGCCCACCAGGCGGCCTCGTCCTCGCTCGCCACCCCGGTGGCCACGACGGTCACGCCCGCCTGGTGCACGACGGCGACCAGGGCGGTCATCGCGTTGTGCAGCAGGGAATCTTGGTCCGGTTCGGCGGCGAGCCTGCGCACGTCCGCGCCGGCGATGGTCACCGAGGCGATCGGCAGCTCGGTCAGCAGCGCGAGTTCGTCCTGACCGCCGTGGAAGGCGTTGAGGCCGGTGCTGATGCCGGAATCGGCCAGCACCTGGACGTTGTCGTCGCCTCCTCCGGTGAGCACCGCGCGGGTGTTCACCGAGATCCGCAGCTCGGCCACGGGCAACCCGGTCTCGTCCAGCGTTCGCTTGACCGCGCCGACGAGGTCCTCGTCGCGGGACTGCATCGGTCCCAGCGACACGTGCAGCGGCACTGTGGTCAGGGCGGTGTCCGAGCGCCACCGGGCCATCAGCTCGCCCGCGTGCCGCAGCATCCACTGCCCCACGGGTAACGACAGCCCGGTCTCCTCCGCCAGCTCCAGGCACTGGCGGTGGCCCCACGTGCCCCAGCGCAGCTGGGCGGCCACGCCGACGACGGTGCGGTCGGCCAGCGCGACGACGGGCTGGAAGTCGACCTCGATCTCGCCGTTCTCCAGCGCGCCGGGCATCGACGCGGCGACGTCGGCCCACGTGCGGTGCCGCGAGTCCTCGTGCGGGTCGTAGGGCAGCCACTGCCGCTTGCCCTTGGCCTTCGCCCGGTGCAGCGTCATGTTCGCCGCGCGCAGCAGTTCGCCGACGGACCAGTCGCGCGACGGGCGGTCCAGCACGCCGATGGTGGCGGTGAGCGCGACGCCGCGGTCGTCGATGAACGTCGGCTCGGCCAGCTCGTCGTTGATCATGTCGATCATCGTGGTGACACCGGGCGTGGTCGCCGAGTTGTCCACCACGATGGCGAACTCGTCGCCGCCGATCCGCGCCACGACGGTGTTCTCGCCCGCGACGACGGCCGCCAACCGCTGCGCCGTCTGCTTGAGCAGCCGGTCGCCGGTCGCGTGGCCGAGGCCGTTGTTGATCAGCGAGAACGAGTCCAGGTCGAGGTGGTAGAGCGTGATCCCGCGCTCCGAGCGGCTGTGCACCGCTTCGAGCTGGGTGATGAAGTGCTGCCGGTTCGACAGGCCGGTGAGGGAGTCGTGCAGCAGCAGGAAGTCCAGGTTCTTCTGCATCAGGTGCAGTTCGCTGACGTCCTCGACCATCGTTACGTGGTACGCGGGCTCGCCGTCCGCGTCGCGCAGCAGCGACACGGCCAGGTAGACCCAGGCGGGCTCGCCGTCGGAGCGGACCAGCCGGTGCTGCTCGCGGAACCGGTCGACCACGCCCTCGCGCACCCCGCCGTACGACTCGGTCAGCACCCTGGCGTCGTCCGGGTGGAAGCGCGCCAGCAGGGACTCGCCGACCAGGTCGCCGTCACCGCCCAGGATCGCCGCCATGGCGTCGTTCGCCTCGACGACGGTGCCGTCCAGCTCGGTGATCGCGATGCCCAGCGCGGACGAGTCGAACACCTCGTGGAACCGGGCCTCGCTCAGCCTGAGCGTGCGCTCGACGCCCTGCTTCGCCTGGAGGAGCGCCCACTTGATCTCCTCCTGCTGGTCGAACGCGTCGAGCCGCATCGCGGTCGCGAACCGCGCGGAGAGGGCACCGAGGATCGCGACGACCTTCTCCGCCAGCCGGTCGACGCCCGCCAGCTCCGGGGTGAACAGCAGCGCGCGGCCGAGGACCTCCACCGTGCGCTGCAACGTCTCCAGGCCGGTGAAGTGGGCGGACACCATCCGGTCGCCGACGACCCCGACCGGCGCCGCGGAGAACGGCTCGGCCTGGACGGCGTCGGCGATGACGTCCACCAGGTCGAGCAGGTACAGCTCGATCTCGGTGGACGACATGGGCACGTACGCCGTGGAGTAGACGGCCTTCATCCACTCGCGGGCCAGTTCCTGCCGACGAGTCCGGGGCGGTGGCTCCTGCTCGGTCATGCTCCTGTTCCTGGTGCTCGTCGGGTCCGCGGCGGCGTCACCTCTTGCGACCGACGCCCGCGAGGAGCCCGGCCCTCGCCGGGTCGTCGTCGGCGATCCTCTCCGGCCGCCACAGCGGCACCGGCACGACACCGGGCTCGACCACGTCGAACCCCTGGAAGAAGTCGCTGATCTCCGCGTGGGAGCGCGGGAACAGGGGGTTGGCGCTCCTGGTCATCACCTCGACGATCCCGGCCATCTCGACGGGCTGCGACTCCGCCGTGACCTGGGAGACCGCGAGGTGGCTCCCGCTGACGACCGCGTCCCGGTAGACGCCGAGCACGCCCACCGGATCGGCCGCGGGTGACACGAAGTGCAGGACGCTCACCGCGAGCAGCCCCACCGGTTCGGCGAGGTCGAGCAGACCGGTGCCCAGCGCCGCGTCGAGCACCGCGGCGGGATGGGTCAGGTCCTCCTGCACGATCGCGGCGAGCGGGTCGGCGGCGAGGATCCGCCTGCTGTGCGCGACGGCGATGTCCTCGAAGTCGACGTACACGACCCGCGCCTCCGGAGCCGCGCGGCGGGCGACCTCGTGCACGTTGCCGACGGTCGGGATGCCCGACCCGAGGTCGAGGAACTGCTCGACGCCCTGGTCGATCATGAACAGCACGGCGCGGCGGAGGAACGAGCGGTTGTACCTGGCGATGGCGCGGGCGTTCGGCTCGACCTCGAGCAGTTCCTCGGCGAGGCGGCGGTCGGCGGCGAAGTTGTGCCCGCCGCCGAGCAGGTAGTCGTAGAGG
>DATMCA010001858.1:0-2064 GCA_035559015.1 Umezawaea sp.
CGCCAGCTCCAACGCCGACTGCGCGCGCAACACCGTCCACGGCAGCAGGTCCGGCGCCGGGAACCGGTCGACCAGCCGGCCGAGGTCGGCCAGCGCGAACCAGCCCTCCGGCAGCAGCCGGGAGAGCCGCGAGACGTCACCGCCCCACTCCCGCCGCACGTAGACGGTGAACAGCACCTGGTTGACGAGCACCAGCGCCACCAGCACGAGCAGCCAGGTGCCGGGGTGCCGGGCCCAACCGCGGCCAGGCCGCTCCGGCGCGCCACCGCGGGCCAGGCGGAACACGCTGAACACCGTCGCCAGGACGATCACCGTCGACAGCAGGACCTTCTCCACCGGCGGGAGCCTAGCGGGACCGGGACGAACGGGCAGCGAGAAGCCCCCGGAGCGGTTCCGCCCGCGACAGCGGATCGATCCTCCGCCCCCGATCGCGAACCTGCCGGGCAGGTCCGGGCCCGGCCCGGAACTGCCCGGCAGGGATCAGTGGTCACCCACTAGTCCTCGACCTCGCGGGCGAGGCGCTTCGGGGCGACCATCCGGTAGGAGGTGCGGATCATCTCGCGCAGTTCGGCCCACCGGCCGTCGTCCGCGTCGGCGTCCACCTCCGTCGACACCCAGCCGTGCTTGCCGAGCCCGTACCCGGCCGGGGTCGCGCCGCCCAGCGCCACCACGGCCGCCGCTTCCTCGGGAGGCAGCTTCACGGTCGCGCGGGTGCCCTCCTGATCGGTGAACAGGAAGTTCTTCCCGCGCACGCGGAACGTCGGCTGCCCGTCCCAGGCCTCGATGTCGACGCGCAGCGACTCGGGCAGTTCCGCCGCTATGTCCGCGAACCTGGCCAGGTTGTCCATCTGGTCCTCCCCGGATGACCGAAGCCGAAGCTAACCGGGTTCCACGGCGGCGGGCAAGCCGGCGCCTCCGGGACGGTCCACAGTGGAGTGGTCACGGGTGGCCCGACGGGGCGCCGTCGACGATGTCGCGGAGCTGGGAGCGGGCGGTGATGCCCAGCTTCGGGAAACTCCGGTACAGGTGCGAGCCGACCGTGCGGGGCGAGAGGAACAGGTGTTCGCCGATCTCCCGGTTGGTGAGCCCGCGCGCCGCCAGCCGGATGATCTGCTGCTGTTGCGGGGTGAGCGAGGTCAACGCGTCCGGCGTGGCGGGTTCGGAGTCGACGCCCGCGGCCCGCAGCTCGCGCTGGGCGCGGTCGAGCCACGGCCGGGCGCCGAGGCGGCGGAAGACCTCGTTGGCCGCGGTCAGCATGGGCCTGGCCTCGGCGATCCGCCGGCGGCGGCGCAGCCACTCGCCGTGGTCGAGGAGGACCTGGGCGCGCTCGAACGGCCACTGCTCCCCCAGCGGGTCGCTCGACGCCTCCCGGAAGTGGCACTCGGCGTCGTCGGGTTCCAGCAGCGCCCGGCCGCGGTGCAGCAGGGCGTGCGTGCGAGCGGAGGTGTTGCCCGCCAAGCGCTTCTCGGCGCGGGCGAGGATGTCGGCGGCCTCGGCCTCGTGCCCGGTGCGGACCGCGGCGGCCGCCAGCTCGGCCACCGCCACGAAGGAGAAGTGGTGGTGCACGGGCTCGCCGTCGGCGGTGAACAGCTGCCGGAACCGCTCGTAGGCGGTGACGTGGTCGCCTTCGGCGACGGCCGCCATGCCGAGCGCCCACCGGGCTCGCGCGCCGACGGCCCGGCTGGTCGCCGGGTCGATCACGGCGAGCGCGCGGCTCGCCAGGTCGCGGGCGGTGGCCGTGTCGCCGGTGAGGACGACGGCCGTGGCTTCGAGGACCATGGTCGCCGCGGTGAGGTGCGGCAGGTCGGCGTCGGCCGACAGCGCCGCCGCGTGGGTGGCCGCCAGTCGCGCCTGGGCCCACAGGCCGTGGTCGAGGTACGCCCAGCCCGCGGAGCAGCCGAGGCCGGTCGGGAGCCGTCCCGCGGCACGCCAGCGGTGCAGCGCGTCGTCGAAGATCCGCACCGCCAGCGCCGTCTCGTCGAGCAGCCACGCCATCGCGCCGAGCGAGGTGAGCACGGCGGGGTCGGAGCCCGCCCGGTCCACCAGGTCGGGGATCCGCGCGGC
>DATMCA010001859.1:0-6897 GCA_035559015.1 Umezawaea sp.
ACGGTGCCTCCTCCTGGATGCCGCCGGAGTCGGTCAGCACGAGCGAGGCGCGCGCCAGGGCGCGGACCAGGTCGGAGTAGTCCAGCGGTTCGGTGATCACGATCCGGCGGTGGCCGCCGAGGACCTCCACGACCTGGGCTCGCACCACGGGGTTCGGGTGCGCGGGCAGCAGGACGACCACGTCGGGGTGCCGGTCGGCGATGGCGCGCACGGCCGTCAGCACGCGGTGCAGCGGCGCGCCCCAGGACTCCCGGCGGTGCGCGGTGACCAGCACGAGCCTGCCGCCGGTCGTGTCCAGGACCTCCTCCAGCGCCGCCAGGTCGGGGTCCTTGGCGGGCAGCCCGGCCGCGGCGACCCTCAGCACGGCGTCGACGACGGTGTTGCCGGTGACCACGATGTCGTTGCCCGGCGGGCGTTCCGCGCTGAGCGCGCTCGCGGCCTCGTCCGTCGGCGCGAGGTGCAGGGACGCGATCCGGGAGATCATCTGCCGGGTCCCCTCCTCGGGGAACGGGCCGGCGAGGTCACCGGTCCGCAGGCCGGCTTCCAGGTGTGCCACGGGAATCCCGCGCCAGAACGCGGCGAGCGCGCCCGCGAGCGTGGTCGACGTGTCGCCCTGCACGACGACGGCGGCGGGCGCGCGTTCGGTCAGCACCCGGTCGAACGCCGGCAGCATGCCCGCGATCAGCTCCGCCTGGCCGCCGCTCGACCGCGGCACGTCCAGAACCACGTCCGGCTTGAGCCCGAAGGCTTCCAGCGCCTGACCGACCATGTCCGCGTGCTGTCCGCTGTGGACGATCGTCGGCCTGAGCACCGCGTGGTCCGCCAGCGCGAGCGCGACGGGGGCGATCTTCACGGCTTCCGGCCTCGTACCGGCCAGCAGCAGGATTTCCTTGGTCACCGTTCTCCTTTCAAGGGGGCGGACGGTCCGGCGGGGGCGGGCCGGACCGTCCGCCGGCTACTGGGTGGACCGGCGCCCGCGGGCCGCGTGGACGAGGAGGAGCCCCGCCACCAGCAGCACCAGCGCGGCGGCGATCCACCACGTCACTCCCGCGCCGGTCGCCGCGAGCGACCCGACGCCGGTTCCGACGGCCACGCCGCTACCGGGGACCTTGTACACAGCGCGTTCCCCCGCCGGTCAGGTCGCGAGCGACGAGGTGGACCGGTGCCTGCGGATCGCGACGACACCGACGGGGACCGCGCTGATCGCCACCAGGCCGAGGCCGAGCCAGAGCCCGGCGCCGGACGCCAACGGGATGGGCAGGCCCGCGGGGCCGCAGGTGGCGGACGACAGCACCAGGTCGCCGGTGCCGACCGAACCGAGCGCACCGCCGATGAGCCGCAGGTGCACCGCGTTGACGGTGAGGCTGCCGTCGGCGTTCGCGACCTGCTCGTTGAAGGTGATCCGGGCGATCTCGACCCCGACGAGTTCGACGTCGACCTCGGTGTTCGGGGCGGGCTCGGAGTCGACGGCGCCGAGCCTGCCGAGGTTCAGTCCGACGAGCTTCACCTTGCCGGACAAGCCCTTCTGGGTCGCGTCGCAGTCCGCTTCGACCAGCGTCGAGGAGATGCCGCCGGTCATCGCCTTGAGCAGGTCGATCTTGACGTCGGCGGTGCTCGCCTTGGCGAAGACACCACCGGTCTTCTCGTCGCGCGTCGCCGAGGTGGTGACCGCGCCCGTCTTCAGGACGCCGGGCAGTTCGACGACGACGGAGGAGTTCGTGGTGGGACCGTGCACGTCGGAGGAGGCGAACGGCCCCGCGGACACGGCCTTGCTGCCCAGCAGCGACAGGGCGAGCTTGACCCCGTGGGACGAGGCGTCCCCCGGTGCGGCCGAGGCCGGCGTCGCGCCGAGCAGCAGCGCGCCGACGGCGGCCAGCACGGCCAGTCCCCCTCGGCGCGTCAGGGTCGATGCTCGATCAGGACTCATCGGGTTCCTCTCTCCTCGCGGCCCGGACACGGGTGATCCACGGGGCGGATCAGGACCGGGGCAGCGCTCTCCACAACTCGTGCGGCCAGCAACTCACCATCGGCGGACACCCCGTGGGATTAAGAGTTGCTGACCGTAAGGAGTGACGGCCTCCACCCAATTCGCCCAATCGGGACCACACAAAGTCGACGACCTGGCTAAAAAGGCGGTATTTCGTCACCCGATCCGGGGGTCTTGACCACCGTCGACCTGGCCGATGGCCAATCAGATAGCCCTTTTGGGCATTCTCCAATGGCTGAAAGGAATCCAGGGGTGGCGCTTGCAGGTTCCCCGCTCGTCCGTCACTCCGACCTGCCGAGCCGGGTGGTCGTCCTCGCCCTCCTCGGCGCCTCCGCGGCGCTGGTGGTCGCGAACCAGGCCTACCGCGAAGCCGAGGTCTCCCTGGCCGGGTTCCTGCTCGGGGCGATCGGCCCCGACGGCGTCGCCGTGGTCGCCGAGCGCCAGACCGTCTACTTCGGACTCGGCTCGGACACCCCGCTCGGCCTGCGCATGACCCCGGAGTGCACGTCCGCGTTCCTGGTGCTGCCGCTGCTGGTCATCGGCGCCGCCATGATCGCCCTGCGCCCCCGGATCACCCGCCGGGTCCTGGTCGCGCTGGGCGCCGCCGCGGTCGCCGTGGTCGTGGTCAACCAGTTCCGGGTCCTGACCCTCGTCGGGCTGGTGGAGTGGCTGGGCGTCGACACCGGCTACCACTGGGGCCACACGCTGCTCGGCTCGATGGTGAGCGTGTTCGGCGGCGCCGCGGCGCTCGTGCTGTTCGTGCGGCTGGCCACCCGCCGATGACGTCGAGCCTGGACGTGCTCCTGGGGTTCACCCAGGCGCTCGCGCTGACGATGTCGGTGGCCTTCGTGACGTACGTGCTGCTGATCGTCGTGCCGTACCTGCGGCACCGGCCCGGCCCGGTCGGCCGTTCGACGTCGTTCGAGTGGCACTTCGTGGTGCCGTGCCGCGACGAGGGCGCCGTCATCGGCGACACCATCGCGTACCTGCGGATGAACTTCCCGATCGCGCACGTGTGGGTCGTCGACGACGACTCCGACGACGGCACGGTCGACGTCGTGCAGGCGTGGCTGGACGGCGGTGACACCCACATCCACCTCGTCCGCCGCTTCCGGCCCCAGGCCAGGACCGGCAAGGGCGACGCCCTCAACGACGCCTACCGGACGGTGAAGCTGTGGATGGGCAGGCACTCCGACCCGGACCGCGCGATCGTCGTGGTGGTCGACGCCGACGGCAGGCCCGCCGCCAACTGCCTGGAGGTCTGCGCCGCGGACCACCTCTTCGGCGACCCGTCGCTGGGTGCCGTCCAGGTCGACGTCCGCATGATCAACACCGGTGTCCGCCAAACCGGGGTCCCGTGGTGGCGCAAGACCTTCGGCTCCGCCCTGGTGCGCATGCAGGACCTGGAGTTCCGCACCGCCATCGCCGCCATCCAGATGTCCAGGGGCGTCACCGGCACCATCTCCATGGGCGGCAACGGCCAGTTCACCCGGCTGTCCGCACTGGACTCCATCGCGGGCACCACCGGCAGGCCGTGGCGCGGCTCCCTGCTGGAGGACTTCGAACTGGGTGTCCACCTGCTCACCGCGGGCTGGCGCACCGGCTTCAGCACGGACACCCACGTCCACCAGGAGGGCCTGTACGACCTCGGGCGCTTCCTCGCCCAACGCACCCGGTGGGGCCAGGGCACCATGCAGTGCATGCGCCACCTGCGCCGGATCTGGGACTCCGAGCACCTCACCACCCTCGGCGCGGCGGAGATGCTCCACTACCTCGCCCAACCGTGGATGCAGCTCCTGGGCTCCCTCGTCTACCCCATCCCGGTGCTCCTGCTCGCCCACCGAGCGGTGGTCTCCCCGGCCGAGGTGTGGACCTGGTTCACCGACGGCGCCTGGATCCTCTTCACCGTCTACGGCGCCTTCGGCCTGCTCCCGTTCCTCCTGTGGGGCCCCGTCTACCGCGCCCGCTGCGCCCCGGAAACATCCCTGCTCCGCTCGCTGGCCTACGGCTTCGGCTACGCGCTGTACATCTACACCTTCTACATCACCTCCTGGCGCGCCCTGACCCGCCTGCTGCGCGGCGACAACACCTGGACCAAGACCCGCCGCAACACCGACCGCGGGCTAACGGTTCACAGCTGATCTTCGACACCCCCGGCATGAGCACGTTCAGCTATCGCGACGCCGTCACGCTGATGGGCGCGTCGGAGCACAAGGCCGTCAAGGTGTTGGACAAGGCGCTCGGCGGCGGCCTGCTCCTCGGTTCTCCGCTGGATGTGCTCGGCCTGCTGGGCTGGTTCGACGCCAAGGCGGAGTTCGTCCGCCTGTCGCACGAGTTCGCCGTTTCCTGGTCGGAGAAGCGCAGCGGCCTCTCCCGCCACGACCGCACCCAACGCCTCCACGCCGCCCACACCATGATCGTCCTGGCGTCGTTCTTCGAGGCCCTGGACGAATCCGGCGTCCCCACCCGCACCGAGGACCTCGGTCTCAAGACCGGCGGCATCCTCCCCAAGGTGCCCGCGGAGTTGCTCGGCCTAGCCTCCTCGCCGGTCCCGCTCGTGACGCCGGACAGGCCGTACGAGGACAACCTCAAGGCGCTGTCGGGGTACTACGGGGACCTGGCCACAGGTCTGCGGTCGTTCCTCGGCGGGCTCGCGGTGTGGGACGGGATGGACGACCGGCAACGCGGCCTGCTGGACACCCTCGACGAGGCGGCGTGCCGCCGCTACGAGGAGAACATCCGCAGGCTCGCGGCCGACTGCCCCGAGTTCGCGTTCTGGTCGTCGCTCCAGGACCACCAGGCGACCCGCGTCCTGGTGCGGACCGCGTTGACCGAGGTGGAACGCCTCTTCGCGCCCTTGGCGGTGGGCGGCCCGTCGGCCCTGCGGCGCACGGAACTCGCCGCCAAGTACCGGTCCGTGCTGGACCACGGCATCATCGAGCCCGACCAGGTGCCGGACGGTCTGGGCATCCCGCTGTTCCGCGACTGCTACATCGATCCCCGATTCCAGGTCGGCAAGCCCTCGAACCCGGCCCAGACCCGGTCGTGGGCGGAGGTGCCGGTCCGCGACGACGTCCACGACTTCTTCATCGGCTACCTCACGTCACCGCGCGCCACCTGGGCCCCGCTGCTGGTCCTCGGCGATCCGGGGTCGGGGAAGTCGGTGCTCACCAAGGTCCTGGCCGCCCGCCTGCCGTCCACGGACTTCCTGCCGCTGCGGGTCGAACTCCGCACGGCCCCGACCGAGGCGGAACTGGTCCAGCAGATCGAGCACGGCCTCCGCGCCGCCCTGCACGAGACCGTGAGCTGGGCCGAGTTCGCCAGATCGGCTGACGGCGCCATGCCGGTCGTGTTCCTGGACGGGTTCGACGAACTGCTCCAGGCCACCGGCGTGAGCCAGACCGGGTACCTCAGGAAGGTCGAGCAGTTCCAGCGCGACAACGCCGAGATGGGCCGACCCGTCACGATCGTCGTCACCAGCCGCATCAGCGTCGCGGACCGCGCCTTCATCCCGGACGACACCACGATCATGCGGCTCGCGCCGTTCAACCCCGACCAGGCGGACCGCTGGGTGCGGGCCTGGAACGCCGCCAACACCCAGTACTTCTCGGCGGGCCTGGAGCCGCTCTCCACGGAGGCGGTGCTCAAGTACTCGGACCTGGCCGAACAACCCCTGCTCCTGCTGATGCTCGCGCTGTACGACGCGGACGGGAACGCGTTGCAGCGCAACACCGGCACGATCGGCGAAGCCGAGCTGTACGAACGCCTCCTCGTCCGGTTCGCCCGCCGCGAGGTCGTGAAGGACGAGGAGGAGCGGTCCGAGGAGCGGATCGCCGACGAGGTCGAGACCGAACTCGAACGGCTGTCCGTGGTGGCGCTCGCGATGTTCAACCGCGGCACCCAGTGGATCAGGGAACACGAACTCGACCGCGACCTGACGGCGCTGCTGGGCGACCGACCGGAACGGGACGGCGTCCGCACACCGCTCGGCGCGGGTGAGGCCGTGCTCGGCCGGTTCTTCTTCATCCAACGGGCCCAGGCGGTCCGCGACGAGAAGACGTTGCGCACCTACGAGTTCCTGCACGCCACCTTCAGCGAGTACCTCGTGGCCAGGTTCACCTGGCACACCCTCCGCGACCTCCTCGGAGTCGAGAAGTCGACACCGCGCCTGGCCCGCGGCCGAGCGCTGGACGACAGCGAGCTGTACAGCCTCCTGTCGTTCACCCCGCTGTCGACCCGGCAACCGGTCATCCGCTTCCTCCGGGAACTGGCCGACACGGACGCCGAGATCCGCGACGACCTGGCGAAGATGCTGGTCAGAGTGTTCCAGGGCGGCAACCGACACCGTTCGAAGCCGACCTACGAACCCGCCGAACTGGCCGTTCCCGCCAGATATGCCGCGTACAGCGCCAACATCGTGCTGCTCGCGGTCATCACCCACGGCGAACTGCCCGCGAGCACGCTGTTCGGCCCGGACATCTCGGTCCGCGACGCCTGGAACCGCCGAGCCCTGTTCTGGAAGTCCCAGATCCGCGGCACCACGTGGCAGGAACTGGTCGACGCGCTCCACCTCACCAAGATCTGGCGAGATGGCGAGCACGACCTGATCCTGCGGGTCGGCGACCCGACCGACGACGCACCTGAGCCTAACCTGGACTGGGTGTACGGCATCCCGCCGGAAGAACGGGACAACGACACCACGTACGTCTTCAACACCCCTCGCGACGCGCACTTCCTCTGCGACACGGCGGTGGACCTGAGCGCGTTCTCCCTCTCACCGCTCGGTCGACAGCCCTACGTCCTCCACTCGGACGACAGGGACACCACTTTCGCACACACGGTGTTGAGCCTCCTCCTGTCGAACTCACGCCACCCGAACCGGACCCGGATGTGGAAGGACCTCGCCGAAC
>DATMCA010001860.1:0-7902 GCA_035559015.1 Umezawaea sp.
GCACTGACGTGCCGACAGTCGCCCCGGTGGCGATCGTGGCGCCGCCGTGGACGGCGTAGAGCCGACCGCCGCGCTCGACCGCGAGCATGAAGAACGGGCCGGGCTCGGAGTCGTTGAACGTCTGCTTCAGGCTGATCCGGGTGCCCGCGAGGCTGGAGATCCGGAACGTGCCCTCGAACTGGCGGGCGGCGCCGCCGGAGTAGTTCGCGTACCGGCGTTCGGCCCTCTGGTCGCCGCCGGCCGTGGAGCACGTCAGCTGGAACGTGAGGCCGTTGACGGTGCCGCAGCCCCGCTCCTGGACGGTGAACGAGGGCGAGTAGGAGATCCAGTTGCCCGATTCGACCTGGGCCTGCGCGCCCGGCGCGGCGACGAGTCCCATTCCGACGAGTGCGGCCGCCGCGAGCGCGAACACGCGCGCTCGGGAAAGCAGTCGTGACATCATTGTCCCTTCCGTGGTCACGGCGGCGACTTGGAAGGCAAACGGTAAGGGCATTCCTCGACCTATTTCAAGAGTACGACGGATGTTTATGGACGTGAACGAGTGGATCACCCATTCTTCGCCATTCCGAAGTACGAACGGAGGAATTCGCGAACGTTCCGGTCGCTTCACCGCGCCGAACGCGGGAACCGGGAACGGTTACGCTCCCCCACGATGAGACGCAAGCTCAAGCCCCCGCTGCCCCAACGGCACGGCCTCGACCCCGCTCGCCTGCGGATGCCCGCCGAGGGCCCGTGGGCGACGCTGCGCGACCACCTGGTCGACCGGCTGCCGAAGGTGGACCCGGCGCGCATCGACCTGATGCTGCGCGAGAGCCGGATCGTGGACATGGACGGGCCGGTGCCGCCGAACGCGCCGTTCGTGCCGAACTCGTCGGTGTGGTTCCACCGCGACCTGCCCGACGAGGTGGCGGTGCCGTTCGAGATCGGTGTCGTGCACCGCGACGCAGACCTGCTGGTCGTGGACAAGCCGCACTTCCTCGCGACCATCCCGCGCGGCAAGCACATCCTGGAGACGGCGCTGGTGCGGCTGCGACGCGAGCTGGACCTGCCGGACCTCGTGCCCGCGCACCGGTTGGACCGGGTGACCGCCGGGCTGATCATGTTCATCGTGAACCCCGCGCGGCGCGGCGCGTACCAGACGTTGTTCCGGGATCGCTTGGTGCACAAGGAGTACGAGGCCATCGCGCCGCACGACCCCGATCTCGCGCTGCCGTGCACGGTGCGCAGCCGGATCGTCAAGGAGAAGGGCGTGATCACCGCGCAGGAGCTGGACGGGCCGCCGAACAGCGAGACGCTCGTCGACCTCGTCGAGCACCGCGACGGCCTCGGCCGGTACCGGCTGCTGCCGAGGACCGGGCGCACGCACCAGCTCCGGCTGCACATGGCCGGGCTCGGCGTGCCGATCCTCGGCGACGACTTCTACCCCGTCCTCACCGAGACCGCGCTGGACGACTACCGGAAGCCGTTGCAGCTGCTGGCGAAGGTGCTCGCGTTCACCGATCCGCTCACGGGTGAGCCCCGGCGGTTCGAGAGCCCGTCGACGCTGCTGGCGTGGCGGTCGCGGGAAGCGTGGCTGGCGGGGCCGCCCGCTACCCGACCAGGCCCAGCAGTCGACTGATCTCCTTGCCCCGCGACTCGCGGATGGTGGTCGCCAGCTCCTTCGCCCCGGCGTTGCTGCCGCCGTCCACTTCGGACTTCGTCAGCTCGACCGAGTTGTGCAGGTGCCCGGTCATGAGGTTGAGGAACGCGGTGTCGAACTCCGAGTCCGGTGTGGACCCGAGCGCGGCGATCTCGGCGGGACTGGTCTGGTGCAGTCCACCGTGGTGCTCGTGCGCGCCGGGGTCGGCGTCCACCGCCGTCGGCTGACCCCACTCGGCCAGCCACCCCTTCATGGTCTCGGACTCCTTGCGCTGCACGGAGTCCAGCTCGGCGGCGAGGTCGCGCACGGCCGGTCTGACCGCCCGCTGCTTCGCCAGGCCGGTGAGTTCGAGGCCCTGGTCGTGCAGGGGCAGCATCATCTGCAGGAACATCACGTCGGCCGCGTTGAAGTCGGCCTTCGCGGTCGGTTGCGCCGTGCCGCAGCCGGCGAGCAGCAGGAAGCCCGCGAGCAGCAGGACGAGCGGGTGGCGGTTCATGGTCCTCCACGGCGTGACGGGGAAGGGAGGGACCCGCGCTCCGCGCGCGGAGCGCGGGTCCCCGACGCGAGAGCTAGGCCGCGGCCAGCTTCGCCCCGTTCACCTGCACGTCGACGCACGAGTAGAACGCGTTGGCCGTGTCGGCGATGTTCCACACCGCGAGGATCTTCTGCCTGCCCGTGCGACCGCCGAGGTTGACCGAGTGGCTCACGGTCGCGCCCGGCTGCCTGCCGCCGTCGTTGAAGACGGCGATGCGCGTGCCGCCGATGAAGTACTCCCACGTGCTGGTGGCGTGGCGCGCCGTCAGCACCCAGTTGAAGTTGACCGTGCCGCCGACCGAGGCGGCGGGCCAACCCTTGCTCTCATCGCTCAACACGGTGAAGCGCGAGTTGCCGTGGCAGTTCTTGACGCCCTTCGGACCTTCGACGCTCTGCGGCTCCCAGACGATGTCACCGCAGTTCTGGACGCGGCCCTGGGCGCAGTTCGCCTGCCTGCTGGGTGGGGATGAGATGTAGCCGTGCGCACTCGCCGTCCCCGCTGGTGCCAGGACGACGATCAGGGGTGCGACGCCGATTGCGACCGCCGCCGCGGCGATCTTGCTCCTCATGCTCATGACAGCTCCTCTGGAATGAACGGCTGTTCCCAGGTGGGAGGCACAACAGGAAGCGCCTGCCACCGCAGGGGTGGGAACCCGATGCAGCGGATACGTGATCCACGCGCCGTGCCAACGCGGCGGAATTGGCACGGTTCTCTTTCGGCCACGAGGTTTCCGCTGGTCAGCGGATCCAGGTTGTCGCTTGTACATGTGGTCTAGACCAGAAACGTTAGCGACCTTGGACAAACCGGTCAAGACGCATTAGTGGGCTATGAACGAATTCTGAACCGCGAACCCCCACCTGCCGTAGGGCCGGGTATGACGTCGTTGCCTGTCAGGCGCACCGCCGGAGCCGCTCTCGCAGCGGTCGTCACCGCCGCGCTCGTCGTCGCTCCCGCGCCCGCCGCGGTGGCCGAACCGCTGCCCCCGAACTCCTCCGAGGCGCTCCAGCGGTACACCGGCCTGACGCACGACGCCGAGGTCCTCAACGAGGAGCACCTGCGCGCCCAGGACGACAAGCGAGCCAAGCAGGGCGAGCTGAACCGCGCGAACCAGGACCTCGTGACGGCCGGGCAGGCGCTCGACCGGGCGACGGCGGCGGAGAAGCAGTTCCGGGGTCAGGTCGACCTGCTGACCGAGGCCTCCTTCCAGGGAGCGCGGTTCACCGGTCTCTCGGCGATGCTCGTCTCGGACTCGCAGACGGACTTCCTCACCAGGATGTCGGCGATGGACGTGCTGGCGGCCGACCAGGCGGCGTCGCTGGACTCGTTGTCGGCCGCGCTCGACGACGCCGCCGCGGCCAAGGCCGGGGCGAAGGACGCCCAGGAGCGGGCGTCGGAGGCCTCGGCCGCGGCGGACCAGCTCGTCACGGACATCGAGGCGAAGCGGGTCGCCCTGGTGTCGCAGGTGAACACGGCGCGCAGGCAGTACGAATCGCTGAGCTCCTCGGACAGGGCGGTGCTGGCGAACAAGGGGGACACGTCCGCGGTGGCCACGCCGTCCGGCGCCGCGGGCACCGCGCTGGACTTCGCCCTGGCGCAACGCGGCAAGGCCTACGTCTTCGGCTCCAACGGCCCCAACACGTGGGACTGCTCCAGCCTGACCCAGGCGTCGTACCGGGCGGCGGGCATAACCATCCCCAGGGTCACCTACACCCAGGCCACGACCGGCCGGGCGGTGTCGCGCGGCGAGGTCCTGCCGGGCGACCTGATCATCTACTACTCCGGCCAGTCGCACGTGGCCATGGCCGTGGACAACGTCCGGGCCGTGCACGCGTCCACCGAGGGCGTTCCGGTGAAGATCGCCAACATCGACGACATCGGCCCGATCAGCGTGATCCGGCGGATCGTGGGCTGACGGCCCGCGACTACACCTTCAGCTTGGCCTCGACGCGCTTCAGGTAGTGCCGCGCCAGGGCGAGGTTCGCGTGCTCGCGGTCCAGCACCAGGTAGAGGAACAGCGTCGGGTTGCCCTTGGCGGCCGAGAGCGGCCGGATCAGGTGGTACTGGCGGTTCAGCGTGATCAGGATGTCCTCGATGGTGTCGTTCAGCGCCAGGGAGGCCATGACGCGGAGCTTCGCCCGGACCACCTCGGTGTTGCCCGCGGCGGCGACGTCGAGGTCCAGCTCACCCCCGCCGAGCGTGCCCAGGGACATGCCGCTGTCGTAGTCGACCAGCGCCACCCCCACCGCGCCGGCGATGCTCATGGATTCCTTCAAGGCTAAGTCGATGCTCATTGAGAAAGTGGCCCTTCACAGGTGATAGGACGCATGCCTGGCCCCGAGCGGACATTTTCCGCATGGGTGGAAGCAGCGGCGCCCAGCAAAACACACCACGTTGCGAAGCCGCACGGAAAAACGACCGATTGGAGCAATCGTGTCACCTGTCGGCCGAGACGAGTGCGGTGTGTAACACCCGGAGCGAGGGGTCACCGTCCGCTAGATCGGCGTGACACAGCGTCTGACTAGCACAACTGCGACTCCCGAGCGGATCGACCCCCGCTCCGCGACCCCTCTCGCCCCACCCGATCGACACGGAGCGTCACATCGACGTGACCATGTGGGAAAAGACGTCGAAAACCCCCATCGACATTCTGAACGGCCACGTTCCTCAACAGATCCCACGACGCGGAAATCAGCGGACCGAACCGCCGCCGCATTTCTCGGGATTCACCTGCGCCCCACCCGCGAACGGGGAAGGGCGGGTGGTCACCCCTCCGAGTCCTCGAAGTACGCCCGTCGGTTGGCCCGCACGGTGTGGACCCGCTGGCGCAGGACGACGTGC
Organism: Umezawaea sp.; assembly: GCA_035559015.1. Classification (GTDB taxonomy): domain Bacteria; phylum Actinomycetota; class Actinomycetes; order Mycobacteriales; family Pseudonocardiaceae; genus Umezawaea. The sequence continues at coordinate 5,013 of DATMCA010001860.1, forward strand.
TGGAGCAACGACAGCGCCTGCTTGGCCGCTATGTTGAACAACCCCATGGTGATGTCCCGCTCGCCGAAGACGACGAGCAGGAGCGAGGCCTCGACCGGGAACACGCAGACGTAGCCCGAGGTGCCCTCGAACACCGCCGCGCGCGGTTCGCCGATCCCGGCCTGCCCGGTGAACTGCACCGCCAGCCCGACGGCGGCGGCCGACATGGCGGCGACGCTCTCGTCCTCGACATCCCTGGTATCACTGGCCAGCACCAGACCGTCCTGCGTGGCCACCAGGAGGCCGGTCACCCGGTCGACCTGGGAGCGGATCGTCCGGAGGGTCTCGCCCATCTCCCCCGCGTCGAACGGCGGTTGCGCCACCACCGGGCCCATCGGCAGGGACTTCGTGCCCGTCGACGACGGTCTCCGCGTCGGCAACGGGGATCCGGAGTCCTGTCTGCGGGCTTCTGCGGCGCTCATACGGCCAGGTTGGCTTCGATGCGCTTGAGGCTGTGCCGGGCAAGCGCGAGGTTCGCCCGCTCGCGGTCCAGCACCAGGTAGAGGAACAGCGTCGAGTTGCCCCTGGCCGACAGCGGGCGGATCAGGTGGTACTGGCGGTGCAGGGTGATCAGGATGTCCTCGATGCTGTCGTTCAGCGCGAGCGACGCCATGACCCGGAGCTTCGCGCGCACGACCTCGGTGTTGCCCGCCGCGGCGACGTCCAGGTCGAGCCAGTCACCCCCGCCCAGCGAGCCCAGGGACATGCCGCTGTCGTAGTCGACCAGCGCCACCCCCACCGCGCCCGTGATGGCCATCGATTCCTTCAACGCCAAGTCGATGCTCATGGAGAAAGTGACCCCTCATATGTGATCGGGTGTACGCCTGACGACGCGCGGGTTAACACTCTAGATCTCGGATTGAGAAGAGGAAACCGCGCCTGGCGAATCACACTATGTCGCACAGCCGTACCCCAATACGGCTGTTTGGAGCAACCTAGGTCACCTATTGATCTCGACGGACCACGATAACTGCGGTGAGTAGCCATGCGTACGAGCAGGGTTACAGGGGTTCTGCCAGCGAGTACTTGGGTGTAGGCCACGCCGGGGCGGTGGAGCCGCCCACGTTCCGCAGCCAACCTGGAGCAGGACGCTAACGCTGGCCCGACGAGGAGCGATGTTCACGAATAATAGGCGTCTGACCGCTCCCCCGGCGACCTCGACCTGAGGGCTGCCCAATTAACGGCCGTCACGTCGGCCACCCGTGCGCGACAATGCGCGGGCGGCGGACCCGCTCATTCTGACAACGTTTCCAGAATTCCCTGGCCGTACTTCGCGAGCTTGTTCTCGCCCACGCCGTTCACCGTGCCCAGCTCCTCCAGCGAGCCGGGGGCGAGCGTGGCGATCTGGCGCAGCGTCGCGTCGTGGAAGACGACGTACGCGGGCACGCCCTGCTCCTTCGCCGTCGCGGCGCGCCAGGCCCGCAGGCGCTCGAACACCGGGGCGGCCTCGGCGGGCATGTCCACGACCGCCGCAGCGGCCTTCGCGGCACGGGCGGGCCGCGCCGCGCGGACGCGCTCGGGTTCACGCCGGAGCAGCACCTCGCGCTTGCGCCCGAGGACCTCGGCGCTGGCCTCCGTCAGCACGAGCGTGCCGTAGTCGCCCTCCACCGCCAGGAGCCCCTGGGCGAGAAGTTGGCGCACCACACCGCGCCACTCCGTCTCCTTGAGGTCGGCGCCGATGCCGAACACCGTGAGCGAGTCGTGGTCGAACTGGATGACCTTCGCGGTCTTCTTGCCCAGCAGGATGTCGATCACCTGACCGGCGCCGAACTTCTGCCTGCGCTCGTTCTGCAACCGGTAGATCGCGGACAGCAGCTTCTGCGCGGCGATCGTGCCGTCCCACGACTCCGGCGGGGACAGGCACGTGTCGCAGTTGCCGCAGGGCTTGCCCTCCTGGCCGAAGTACGCGAGGAGGCGGGCGCGGCGGCAGTCGACGGTCTCGCACAGCGCGAGCATCGCGTCGAGGTGCATCCCGAGCATCCGGCGGTGGGCCTGGTCGCCCTCCGAGGTGTCGATCATCTTGCGCTGCTGCACCACGTCCTGGAGCCCGTACGCCAGCCAGGCCGTCGACGGCAGCCCGTCACGGCCCGCGCGACCGGTCTCCTGGTAGTAGCCCTCGACCGACTTCGGCAGGTCGAGGTGGGCGACGAACCGGACGTCCGGCTTGTCGATGCCCATGCCGAACGCGATGGTCGCGACCATCACCAGCCCGTCCTCGCGGAGGAACCGGGACTGGTTGACCGCGCGGACGCCCGAGTCGAGGCCCGCGTGGTACGGCAGGGCCGGGATCCCGTTCTGGACCAGGAACTCCGCCGTCTTCTCCACCGACGCGCGGGACAGGCAGTAGACGATCCCCGCGTCACCCGCGTGCTCGGTGCGGAGCAGGTCGAGCAGCTGCTTCTTCGGCTCGTTCTTCGGCTCGATGCGGTACTGGATGTTCGGGCGATCGAAGCTCGAGATGAACACGCGCGCCGAATCCAGCTTCAAACGCGTGAGAATTTCCCTGCGCGTTGCGGCGTCCGCCGTCGCGGTGAGCGCCACGCGCGGGATCCCGGGATATCGATCTGCCAGCACCGACAGCCGCATGTATTCCGGGCGGAAGTCGTGACCCCACTGCGAAACGCAATGCGCCTCGTCGATGGCGAAGAGGGCGATGTTGGATGCGTCCAGCAACGCGAGGCAGTGATCCATGACCAGCCGCTCGGGGGCGACGTAGAGGATGTCGACCTCGCCAGCCCGCACTGCCTTGTCCACGCGCTGCTGCTCGGTCCAGGTCAGCGAAGAATTGAGGAACTCCGCGCGCACACCCGCTTCGCGCAGCGCGGCGACCTGGTCCTGCATCAGCGCGATC
>DATMCA010001861.1:0-2108 GCA_035559015.1 Umezawaea sp.
ACTCCTCGGTGGCCATCCACGCTAGGCCTTCGGTCAAGGCTTCGGGCCGCACCGATCGATCGATCTGCCGTGCCACAACGGCAACCGAGTCGGCGCCGAGGGCTTCCGCGGTCGACCGCCGGTGTCCGGCCCGCGTCGACGCCGGGTGCGCCGGCGGGCTCGGGAGAGGAGTGGAAGTCGTCGGAATCCCAGGTCACGACCGACTTCGGTGGTCGGATCAGGATCCGGCCGGGATCACTTGTCGCCCGCACCGCGATCGAGTACCCGCGCGGTCGACGCGCCACACGTGTTCGAAGCACCGCGCGACGGGGAATGGCGCCCGCCGTCTCAAATCGTCCCGGCGGCGCGGGGAGACCCTGCCGAACCGCGTGCGTCGACCACATCGAGGAGCACTGGACCGACCTGCGGCCACGCCTCGACCTCCCGCCCCCGAACGGGGCGGGAACGGCGGAAACCCCACCACACCCGGAATATCCGCCTCCGACGCGGCGGTGCGTCCACGAGATGGTGGCCGCGCGGACACCGGACGCGATCCCGGTCTCCTTCCGGGGCCGGGAGCTGACCTACGCCGAACTCGACGGCGCGTCGGACGAACTGGCGCAGCGCAGGTCACCAACCTGACCAAACAGCGACTCCGGGAAGCACTGCCTGCCGCCTGGCCGGGATGAACGACAGGTCCGGTTGGTGAAGCGCCCATGAGCACCGGCACGCCAGGTGTCGCACGCGGGCGTGGTCGAGCGTCTGACCGCGGCAGTCCACATCGGACGCTCAGAGGTCGCGCGGGCCGGTGCCTGCGCGATGGGGGAACGGAGGAGGTGCGTTCGCGACTCCTTTGTCGGCTTCTGGCGATCAGGGCACGGGCCGGTGGCACAGGCCGACGGATCGGTGCGGGGATGGCGGTCCCGAACGTCGGTATCAGCCGAGGATGTGAACCGGTTCGACCTCGATGCTTGCCATGCTGGGCGGACTTCGGCGGGTTATGGTCCGCCGTCCCGGCCGCGTCCGAACGCCCCCGTCAGGTCCGGCATCGATCGGCGGTGCCCGCGAGTGTGGCAGGAATCTGACATTTGCCAGGAGTTGTGGGCCACGGCGGGTAGCGTTGCCCCGTGACCGGTGGACACGCCGGTCCGCGTTGTCGAGCCACTCGACCGCGGTGACGTCTGATTGTCACCACGATGTCTTCCACCTCCCAATCGAATCGGTTCGCTCTCCGCCCCAGCATTTCTGGGAACGCTCCCAGAAGTGGCGACACAGGGGGCTGGGGATCCTCCAACGGCGAAGGAGAACCATGAGCCCGCACGACCGGTCCACCCGGTGGCGGAGGGCGTTGCCGCGCTCCGCCGCACTCCTGCCGGTCGTGGCCGCCACGACCGCGCACGCCGCGTCGGCCACGGCGAGCACCCTCGGCGCGGCGGCGGCCCAGTCCGGCCGGTACTTCGGTGCCGCGGTGGCGGCGGGCCGGTTGGGCGACGCCCGGTACACCGGCATCCTCGACCGGGAGTTCAGCTCGATCACGCCCGAGAACGAGATGAAGTGGACCTCCACGGAGCCGTCCAGGGGCATCTTCACGTTCGGCTCGGCAGACCAGATCGTCAACCACGCGACCAGCCACGGCCAGCGCCTGCGCGGCCACACCCTGGTCTGGCACGACCAGCTGACCGAGCTGGACATCACCGGTGCCTCATCGTCGGCGTACGGCACCATCGCGCGACCGTGCACGGCCACCCCGCGCTGCACGGGCATCCGGGACAGCGACTCGTGGCGCTCGAACGACAACCCGCTGCTGTTCGACCGCTCGGGCGCCGAGGAAGCCGCCCACGACGGCGTGCTCTCCGCGCTGAACGCCACACCGGGCGGGGGATCGGTCGAGGTCGGCGTCGACTACCGCCTCGTGGCCCCGCACAGCGGCAAGGCCGCCGACATCTCCGGCACCTCGACCGCGGCAGGCGCGACGCTGGTCCGCTGGTCGGCCAACGGCAGCGCCAACCAGCGCTTCCAGCCGCAACGCGCCTGACTCCGACCGCGCCCGACCCCCACCGCGCCCGACCCTCCCCCGTGTCTGGGGGACGACGCCGTGCCACCGACCCAGCCCCACCACAGCGAGCCGC